>JAPPKT010000158.1 GCA_028819675.1 Caldilineaceae bacterium
TCGCCCCTAGCCCAGCCAAAAAGATTACAGTATCGAAACCGACATACGTCCACGTGCCGTAGATCATGATCGCGACCAGGGCCAGGCTGGGTCCCGACAGTATTGGCCCCAAATCAATCTTCCCTCCAGTGAGCATTTGTATGATCCCGGCCGGCTCACTCAACCAGAGCAGTGGTTCCGCGCCGAACAGGTCCAGTAGACTGTTCAGTGGCGCGGTAGGGCGGTTAGAGAAAATGATCCTGAACACCGCGGCCGTGCCCACGAATGGCGCAACGTATGGTAGAAAGTAAAGGACGCGAAAGAGCGTCTGTCCTCGAATTTTCTGAAAGAGAAGCGCCGCTAGAATCAGCGCAAGCCCAAGTTGGATCGGCACCGTTCCCAATACGTAGAAAACGGTCGCCATCAACCCGTTCCACCAGTCCTCATCGCCCGCCGCCACGACTCTCGGAAGCTCGGCAATCAACACCCAGGCCCCCGCCATGAGCGACACCGCGCCCACCAGCCGCAGTGCCACGCCCGTATTGGAAGAACGATCGCTCGCGCTCTCCCACAAACGCCAGGCTAACAGCAGAAGCAGAAACCCAGCACTGATGGTCACGATCTGCGACCAAAGTTCCAAACCCACGCCCTCTTCAAGTGCTTCGGCGTACGCCGCGCTGATCTCCGTCCACGTAAACCAGATCAACACCGCGCCACTGATTAAACAGATGCCTGCGCTGAAGAATGGCATGAAGTAGATGCGGTCACGCCCGTCCTTCGGCATCTGTCTATTGATGAGAAGCGCCCAAAACGCACCCACAGCCAGAAAGACGACCCCAATCCAGAGCGCAACCTGCACCTTGGGCAGCCACCATGTCTCAACCACCAGACTGCGAAATGCTTCTTGCGTGTTGTTCTGCCCTCGCAGTTTGGACGGGATTAGCAGCATCTCCGGCAAAAGAATAAACACAAATCGGGCAAACAGAGCAGTGCCTGCCGCTGTCAGAACTGCTGGCAAGGCCCACCGCATCGCATTCGTCTGCTCTTGCCGGTGCTCCTGAACAGCGCGTGCGATCGCACTCACGGCGAAATAGATTAAGCCGACAGCTATCCAGAAATTAATGATGTAGATGAGGTTGTCAACCGCTTTGACGTAGTTGCCCAAACCGTCGTAAGAGCCGACGATCTTATTCAGACCGCGCAACGTGCTCTCATAGGCGGCGAAAGCAAGGGGAAAGAGACCGAAGAGACCAATAATTATGAAAGCAGGTGCCAAAAACGAATAGGCGAGCAGCATCTCGCGCAGTCGCCTGCCTTGCCGTCCTTGGAACCAACTAGGGGCGGCCCGTACCTGCTGCCTGAGATCATCGCGAAATGCCGCAGGTTGAGAAGCTGTACTATCCACGAGGAGATCGCTTTCCCAGATCTTCTAAGCCACTGCGCCAACGCCGAACTTTTCGCTCATATTATAGTGCAAGCTGGCCTTTGCGTCAACGATAACGCCAGGTGTCTGGTCACGGGTCGGCATAACTTACTTGTGGCATTCTCCTGCCTTCCAATGTCTGGGAACCCGTGTCCTCATGCCATCTGTCAATCTTGCACGCTACGAATATTGCCCTGTTTATTAATGGTCAATAGTCTGCTAGCACTTGCCTTGAACCACTGAAGTTCCAGGTATGCAGCAAACGTGCTGCCCCGAGCGACAGACGGGCAGCTGTCTGGAGCGCCGGCCTGGTCGGTTACTATTTCGTGAACCCCATTTCGTCGTATCAGACGGCATTCATGCCACAAGCAGCCTGCCAATATCGCAAGTCTCCGCATTGCAGAACCACAGCACCCCTTCGCGGATGGTCATGCCGTGAACTTCGTCAGGCGCCTCCACACGTATCACATCAAAGATCCGTCCACTCTCAGGATCCAGTAGGCAGACCGTGCCCGCCGACGTGTCCGCCGCCCACAGCTTCCCATCTTCCGACCATGCGATCCCGTGTACCCGCAGCCCCGGTACACGGATGCTGTGCACCTCCTGCCAGCCGTCGGGATCCATTACATGCACCATCTGCGAGGGCGGAGACGCGACAAACAGCCTGCCGTCGCGCCACTCCAGCCCGTGGGCGCCTGTCTCCTGCGCATCCGCCGCGCCCTCCCGCCATGCCACAATACCGGCCCCGGGCGAACTGTACTTGGCTACCGTCTGGCCCGTTTCCGCATCCAACTGCGCAATCTTCCTCTCATACGTGGACGCGATCCATACATAGCCCCCGCCCACTGTTATGCCGCTAGATTTGACCGTGTCGGTCTGGACGTCGAATAGCACCTCTCCCGTCTCGTAGTCCTGCCGATAGAGCCTGTCGTTGCCCTGGTCAATACACCACAGCCCATCGGCGCTGGCCTGGAGTCCATTCGGATGCGGCCCCGGACTGGAAAATCGCTTCTCTACCTGCGCAATCTTTACCGGCATGAAAACGCTCCTCTCGTTTTGGCGCTTGAAGCTAATGCTGGCGATAAGGAAGTTGTTTTTCCATTGCATTACGATAAAGGCCAGCCCACGCCTAGTCAAGTCTTCCCAATGATTCCGCCGCGACACATAGACTGGGTTCAAAAATTGCATCGCCCCCGCCTCCCATCTATAATTGGGCTTCTTGTAATGCGTGCCAGGGCGTCTACTGCAATGGGCACCGAGAGCGCACAGCCTCGTCTGCACTGTGCGCCCTTACAGCGCGCGACTCTGCCGTTCCAACCTTACGGAGCACTGTTATGCTTAAGACCCATACTTGTGGCGAACTGCGAGCCGGCGATGCCGGCAAAGCGGTCACTCTTTCCGGGTGGGTCAACCGCCGCCGTGATCACGGCGGACTGATTTTCCTGGACTTGCGCGACCGTTTTGGCATCACTCAGGTCACCGTTTCCGATGACCCCGAACTCAATCTGCCCTATGCGGCCAATCCCTCCAATGGCGCCAACAACGGGAATAACTGCTCCGGAGCGCTTGAGATTGCTTCCCAGATTCGCAGCGAATTCGTTGTCAAGGTGAGCGGCTCAGTTCAAAAACGCCCGCAGGGCTTCGAAAACCCCGAACTGGAGACCGGGGAGATCGAGGTCATAGCCGCTGATCTGGAAATCCTGAGCGAGGCCCGAACGCCCCCCTTCGTCATCAGCGGCAGTCAGGGCGACGAGGTCGATGAGGCTGTGCGTCTCAAGTATCGATACCTCGACCTGCGCCGCCCAAAGCTGTCAGGTAATCTGCGGCTTCGGCACGAGATAGTCCGCTTCATTCGCAACTTTTTCTACGACCGCGACTTTCTCGAAGTCGAGACACCCATCCTGCTGAAGAGCACACCGGAAGGCGCACGCGACTTCGTCGTGCCCAGCCGCATCCATCCGGGCCGCTTCTACGCCCTGCCGCAATCTCCCCAGCAGATGAAACAGCTGCTGATGATCGGCGGCTTCGAGCGATACTTCCAGATCGCACGTTGCTTTCGCGATGAGGACCTGCGCGCCGACCGCCAGCCCGAGTTCACGCAGTTGGACCTGGAGATGAGCTTCGTAGAAGCTGGAGACGTCATGGCGCTCATCGAAGAGATGCTTATAAGCCTGTCGGCTGAAATCAGCGACAAACCCATCCAGCAGACCCCTTTCCCGGTCCTGACCTACGACGAAGCCATGGCCAAATATGGCATTGATCGCCCCGACATTCGCTTCGGGCTCCAGCTGTTTGATGTGACCGAAAAGGTCCGCAACAGCCGTTTCGGCGTGTTCAGGAACGCTGTCGCCTCCGGCGGCATCGTCAAAGGCGTTCGATATCCCCAGGGGGCGAAGCTCAGCCGCAAAGAAACTGACGACCTGATCGAATACGTCAGGCCCTATGGCGCGAAGGGGTTGGCCTGGATCGGCATTACCGGCAAAGCCGACGACGACGGAAACTATCCCAACGAGAGCCTGCGCAGTCCAATCATCAAGTTCCTCAGCCAGGAGGAGATCGCAGGCATCATTGAGGCTGCCGGCGCGGCGACGGGCGATCTGATTCTCCTCGTGGCCGACGAAGAATCTGTGACCAACCCTGCACTTGCCAACCTGCGCTTGGAGATCGGGGCACGATCCAACCTGATCGACTCCAATCTCCTTGCCTTCTGTTGGGTAGTAGACTTCCCCCTGCTCGAATACGACAGCGATGAAGATCGCTGGGGCGCCATTCACCATCCGTTCACCAGCGCCCGTGACGAGGACTGGAGCATCCTCGAACAGCGTCCCGCGGACGTCAAAGCCAAGGCCTACGACGTCGTACTAAACGGCTGGGAGATCGGCGGCGGCAGCATCCGCATCCACCGCAGTGATCAGCAGATGCGCATGTTCCAACGCCTCGGTCTGAGCGAGAGCGAGGTGGACGAACAGTTCGGCCATATGCTGGAAGCCTTCCAATACGGCGCGCCCCCCCACGGCGGTATCGCTATGGGGATCGAGCGCGTCGTCGCACTCTTTGCCGACGCCCAGAGCATCCGCGAGGTGATGGCCTTTCCCAAAACCGCTACCGGGACCGACCTTCTCCTTGAGGCCCCGAGCCCGGTTGACGACGATCAACTTGCCGAACTGCATATCGCTGTCAGAGAGCAAAAGGAATCAGTGGCCTGAGACAGCGGCCGGCACCTGGCGCCGCGCCGCCCACTATCCGAACGTACAATCAGGCGTCCCACTTTTGGCCCGGAGCGAACGTCGCAAGATAGAGTTGGTGGACTCGCGACTCGCTTCGACTTTGCCCGGCAGAAACCGGGCGATTGCCAAAACCTTGTTTGGCAGGGGATCTCATACTGTGCTATAGTTTCACTGCAGCCCTGCAATGCC
>JAPPKT010000423.1 GCA_028819675.1 Caldilineaceae bacterium
CGAAGTTGGCGATCAGTTTCCAGCGGTCCGTGCGGATGGCGCGCATGGGGTCGTAATAGGTGTGATAGGTCTTTTCGCTGAAGACGTATTTGCTCGGATTGTAGGTATCCCCGCGAAGTAGATTCCAATAGCTGCGCCCCTGCAGGTTCTGCGCCTTTTCCATCCCCAACATGTCAAGCACGGTGGGCACGAAGTCCACGTGGGTGACGAATTCGGAATAGCGCCGGCCCCCCGCCAACCCCGGGATTCGCATAAGCAGCGGCACTTCGATACCGGCGTCGTAGAGGCTCATCTTTGCCAGGGGGAAGGGGATGCCGTGATCGGCGGTGAAGACGACTACGGTATCGTCTGCCAGGCCCGCGGTCGCGAGCGCTTCGAGAGCCCTACCGAACGCCTTGTCGATGGAGGCCACGGAGGCTTCCATATCGACCATATCCTCACGCACCTCGGGAATATCGGGGAGGTAAGGCGGCATGGCGACCGCATCGGCGTCGATTTTCTGCACGTCATGCGGAAAGGGACGGTGCGGCTCGGTAAAGCCGATCTGGGCGAAGAACGGGGCGGCATCCTGTTCGCGCTGCGCCAGGAAACTGCAGAAGGCCGTTACCAACTCGGCGCAACTCCCCCTTGGACTTGCATGCATATAGCCGCAACGTTCCGGGCTGTTGGCCTCGTGCTGGGTGCCGAAGAGGCGGGTCTCGTATCCGTTCGCAGAGAGGATCTGGGCGAGATGGCGCTCGTTCGGATGCAGGTCATTGGCGAAGCCGGAGTGGGCCAGTCCGACGACGCCGTTGGCGTGCGGGTAGCGGCCGGTCCAGAGCGCGGCTCGCGACGGGCTGCACTGGGGCGCGACGCAGAAGCTGTTCTCGAACTGAAGAGAGGCTGCCGCGAAGGCGTCGATATGCGGTGTGCGGACGCCGGGGACGCCATAGCAGCCGAGGTAGCGGCCCAGGTCGTGGCAGATGAAGACGAGGATGTTCGGCTGTTGGGAGTGCATGGGAGCAGGCCCTTTTGAGTTTTCAGTTTTGCGTTTCTAGTTTTTGGTAGACTGCGCGTGTTCGAGGTGTTAGCGAGAAACGAATGCGGGTAGCTTACTTATTCCTCAGCGTCCACCGAGTCCGGACAGGGCGATGCCCTTTACGAAGAAGCGCTGGGTAAAGAAGAAAACGATGAGGACGGGCACGATCATAATTGTCGCGGCCGCCATCATCAGCGCCCATTCTGTGCCCCACTGGCTCTGAAAATAGCGCAGCCCGACGGCCAGAGTCTTCTTTTCGGGGCTGTTGAGGTAGATCATGGGGCGCATGAAGTCGTTCCAATTGCCGAGGAAGGAGAAGAGTCCAACGGTGCCCAGCACCGGCTTGGCGAGCGGCAGGATGATACGCCAGAAGACGGTAAAGGTCGAGGCGCCGTCGATAAAGGCGGCCTCCTCAAGATCGAAGGGGATGGTGGTGAAGTACTGGCGGATGAGGAAGATGAAGAAGGCTGATCCACCGAAGAAGACGGGCACGATCAGGGGCAGGAAGGTGTCGATCCAGTCGAGACGGCTGAAAAGGATGAAGGTGGGAATGAGGGTGACGACGTCGGGCAGCATCATCGTCGAGAGCACGAGGATGAAGAGGACGTTGCGACCCCAGAACTGGATGCGGGCGAAGCCGTAGGCGACCAGTGAGGCGGAGAACAGTGTGCCGACCAGGCTGACGACGGTGATGAACAGGGTATTTCCGAACCAGACGACAAAGGGCGCCTTGATAAAGACATCAGGGTAGTTTTGCCACTTGATGGGGATTGGAAACCAGCGAGGGGGAAAGAGAAGGACCTGATATTCGGCCTTCAGCGAAGTCGAGAGCATCCACCAGAAAGGCACGGACATTATGATCGAAAAGACGATGAGAAAGGTAATGCGGGGCAGGAAGTTGAGGCGAAAGATGAACATGCCGGTCTGCAACTTGCTCAGTGGCGTGTGGGCGTCGTGTTCGTGGGTTTCCGCGGTCATGGTGAATCCGGATCGCTACGTGCTCAGGAGACTTCGTAGTAGACCCATCTGTTTGCCAGTTTGAACTGGACCAAGGTGACGACAAGGATGATAACGAAGAGGACCCAGGCCAGCCCGGAGCCGAATCCCATTCTCAGGTACTCAAAGGCGTTCTTGTACAGGTACAGCACATAGAAAAGGGTAGAACGGATCGGGCCTCCGCCGGTGGTGATGAAGGCGACGGTGAATACCTGGAAGGTGCCGATGATGCTGGTGGTGATTACGAAGAAGATGACCGGTGAAATCAGCGGCAGGGTGATGGAAAAGAACTGCCGGACCGGGCCGGCGCCATCGACCTCGGCCGCGTCGTAGAGGCTTTCGGGCACGCTCTGCAGACCGCCGAGGAAGATCACCATCGAGCCGCCGATGTGCCATAGCATCCAGACGATGATGAGGGGTTTACTCAGGTCCGGGTCGAGGAACCAGCGCTGTTCCGGCAGCCTGAGGAGGCGCAGCAGTGTGTTGGCCAGGCCGAATTCGGGGTTGAATATCATCAGCCAGACGAGCGCGCTGGCGACGATCGGTGTAACCATGGGCAGGTAGAAGATGGTGCGGAAGAGGTTGACGCCGCGGCCGCGATAGTTGAGAAACTGGGCGACAAAGAGGGCCAGAATGACCTGTAGCGGCACACCGATGGCGGTGATGTAGATCGTGTTGTAAAGTGCCTTGAGGAAGTAGACGTTGGGGTCGAGCAGCTTGGTGTAGTTGCCGAAGCCGACAAATTCAGGCGGGGTGAGGATATCCCACTCGGTAAAGGAGAGGGCCATCGACGCGACCATCGGGCCCAGGACCCAGAGCAGGAATCCCAACAGCCATGGGGAGATAAAGAGATAGCCCTTTATATTTTCACGGGCCTGCTTGGAAAGCCGCCGCCTTCCAGGCAGAGATAGCGAAGATACACCCATTGCAGTGACAGGTTGCCGGCGGCCAGCAGCAAATGCAGCGGCCGGCCGCCGGCAATTACAGTTCTAAGACGGTTGTCCTTTTTCGTCGAGGATGGCCTGCGCGCGCGGCTGGGCCGCTTCGAGTACACTGACGACGTCTGTGCCCTCGATCTGGAATATCTCCTCCCAGGCCGCGCCCAGCACCTCGCCGTTGATCTCCGGCCAGGCGGGCGTTAGCGGCATCACCCAGCCCGTGTCCCATGCGTTCCAGAAGGCGTCGGCAGCCAGCGGTCCGATCCCTTTGGCGTCGATCCAGTCGACCCAGAGCTGCCTTGTTTCCTCGTTCGGGATGACGGGCAGGCGCGCCCAGAGTTCGAGCATGTAGGGCTGGCCTTCCTTGTTCCAGAACTTGATGAACTCGTAGCACTCGTTGGGGTATTCGGTGATGGCGAAGATGGGCGTGATGTCGACCGAAAGCCACGTAGTCTGCGCGGCCTTTTCGGGCAGGGGCGCGACATCCCATTCCATACCCAGGTCCTGGAGTCTGGGCACCCAGCCGGGAATGCGCCAGTTGCCTTCCATATTCATGGCGACGCGGCCGGTTTCGAAGCCGATGCCACCGGCGGCGGCGGCGAACTGTCCTTCCGCCACCGATACCTTGTGCGTCCAGACCAGGTCCTGGAGGAACTGGATGGCCTCGACGACGGCGGCATTGTCGATGCTGATCGTCTGCGGGAATTCATCACTGTCGAAAAAGCGGCCGCCGTTGGTTCTGACCCAGACCATCGAACGGAAGGCGTCGAAGTTCTGGATGAAGCCGTACTGCTTGGTGGCGCCTTCTCCTTTGGTCAGGGCGATAGCCTTTTCGAGGAAATCGTCCCATGTCCAGCCGGGTTCGGGATATGCGACACCGGCCTCGTCGAACATCGACTTGTTGTAGTACATTCCGAAGGCGGCTGCCTCGTTGGGCAGGCCCCAGGTCTGGCCAAGGACGTGGAAGATCGATTCGGCGACGGGCGGGATTCTCTCGGCGCGCACGAATGTCGGATCGGCCTCGATCATGTCATCGATGGGATGCAGCAGACCGGCCGTGACAAAGGATACGTAGTCGTGGCTGCCCTGCATGAAGGCCATGTCGGGCAGTTCGTTGGCGGCGGCGCGCACCTTAAGCTTCTGGTAGTGGTTGCCTTCGCCGCCCATCTCCTCTTCTTTAATGACGATTCTGTCCTGGGACTCGTTAAAGGCGTTCACCACGGCTTTGATCGGCTCTCTTGAGGGAGCGCCGGGCCAGGGTGCGAAGCGCAAGGTGATGGGTCCCTCATCGGCCGCCGCGGGCTGGTCTCCCGCTTCGGACGGGGCGGCTGCGGGCGCGCAAGCGGCGAGGAAGGCGCCCGTGGTTCCCACACCGAGCAGCCTCAGCATCTCACGTCTTGTCATGGCTCTAACGGGTTTGCCTTTCATCGGGATCGTCTCTCCTTTCTTGCGGGTTTGAGATTGGGAACGTGCCGGGACGAAATCTCGTGCAGGGCGGGGCAGAAAGTGCAACGCGCCCTGCACTCAGGAGTGATGGGTTGCTAAGTGGAGATTATACGGTGAATTTTTTTCGCTTGTCAACCGCGTCTCGGCAGCGGGTACATCCCAGATTTGGGGTGGGAACAGTCTGGCGGGGAATCAGCGCCAGCGGTGGCTGGCGTTGTTTACCGTCTTTGGGCGAGACGCAGTGCAGGCGCCAGGCCTGGCCGTACGGTGGAGTCCGTCAGTTGGGGCGGGTGCGAGGGCAGGAACAAGGCCGGCGCATGAGGGAATCTGATGGGAATGGCGGGACGTGGTCTGGCTGGACACCTTCAAGTAGGCACCGGTCACCAATATCGA
>JAPPKT010000151.1 GCA_028819675.1 Caldilineaceae bacterium
CCCTTAGCAGCAACGCCCAACGCATATCTGAACTCTCCTAAAGAGGGAAGACGACGATATCGCATTGAAATCATAATACAGCATCTGCAAATAGAGCGCAATGCCAGTTTTCTCTATCCGAAAGTAAGTACACTTAACTTACGCTCTTCAAATGGGCGAAAACAGTCCCTCCGCTAGCCAAACTCGTTATTGCATGACTGCTCTGTCAGGGTCAGTTCCCTGGCCTGAAAGTTGCCATTGAAGTTGCCTCTCTCCCCGGAAGTCGGCTCGCACAGGGCGTTGGGCGGGCTGCAGCAGTCCCGCTTTTCCAGATGCGATGGGCTGATTCAGATGAGAATTGATTTAGTTGCAGTCTCGATCCGATTGCCCTTCTCGGTTTAGATCACTGCTCCTGTAACGATTGATACAACGCCAGGACTTCGCGAGCGTTGTTGTGGGCGGAGAATCGCTGGCTGTAACTTCGTGCCGCGCACCCCATCTCCCGCCTCAAACGTGCGTCCTGCGCAATCTTCATTATGCGAAGTCCGAAGCTGAGATCGTTATTCTCTGTCAAGAAACCGGTCTCTTCGTCGACGATCATTTCGGCCACGCCGGGAGAGTCTATACCAACGGCCGGAAGACCTGCGGCCGCGGCCTCAATGAAGGTCAGCGGATGCACCTCACTTACGCTGGCGGAAACGAAGAAGTCGGCAACGGCGAGGACGCCGGCGATGCGTTCATATGAAATTGGCCCCGTAAACGTGACCCGCCCCTCCATCCCCAGGTCACGTGCAAGCTGACGACACTCGTCAAGGCTGGGCCCTCCCCCGACAAGCAACAGGTGGAGGTTGGGGATCTCTTCCTTCAGTGCGGCGAAGATACCCAGGAGGCGGTCTACGGCTTTTTCCTGGCTGATACGCCCAACGAAAACGCCCACGACGGCATTCTCCGGGATCCTGAACTCGTTCCGCGTCGCCTCTTGTTGGGGACTTTGAAACTGGCCCAGTTCAATGCCGTTGGGAATGACGGCGACGCGCCCTTGGATGCCCCATGTCTGCATGACCGCGGCCGCACTCTGGCTCGGGGCGATAATCGCGCTGCATCGCTGGCTGAATCGCTGGAAAAACGCGTGCAAGGCTGTATCAGAGATCGTTTCCGGCACCAGAGGAAGATGCTGCTGTACGTACAGGTCGTATCGGGTATGGCTCGTAAAGACCAGGGGAACGTCGTAGCGCCGCGAAAAATTGAGTCCGAAGCTGCCGCTGATAAATGGATGGTGAACGTGAATCACGTCCATCAGCTTCAGAATGTCACGGCAACGCGAGTCTACCCGAACCGTCAAGTGATAACCCGTGTCGGCGATTGGAATGCTGGGGAGGCGAATGACGTTACTTTCGTCCACAGTCTTTTTGTCCTGCTCCGGAACAAAAAGATAGACCTGCTCTCCCCAGCGGTCGAAGTGCTCCTTGAGCAGTCCCACGTGATTTACGACACCGTTAATATAGGGCTTGTATATGTCGCTAAAGAGGGCGATTCGCATGAGGTTTCTGCCCATCTCCTTTCGATTAAACGGGCGCCCACCGTGCGGCGGCGGGCGGATCTCAGGATCCGGCGGTCTCCTTCACAGGCTCAGAATTAACAGAAGTCTCGCGCCGAGATCTTTTCCTTTCTACCACTTCAAATTACGCTGCAGAAAGGGGATGGTTGCAAAATGATCTGAATCAGAGTACGGAGGCAGTCTCCTGAAAGGTATCCGGTTTTCCTGACACCGGGATTGGGCAGAACACGGGCCGATGCTTCCTCGTTGCTGCATTTTACTCTTCCCGACGTCAGCCACTTTCCTTACCCCTCAACATCGTAACCCAGAAATAGAGCAGGCGTAGCCCAACCAGCACCAGTGTGGTCAGCCCGACGGCTGCCAGGACAAAAACCCAGTCGACCCCATCACCAAACACTGTGGCCCGCAAGGCGAACCCAATGGCGTTTCCGACGAGGACAGCCATAACCGAGTTCAGGGCAAATCTACGCAGAGCGATACCGCCTGAGCGAGGGTATGCCCCGAAGAGGAGGGCCGCGGCAAACCATCCTACCAGAAATGGGGTGATGATGCGTGGCGCATTGGACAGCCAGTCTGCGGGTCCTCCCGAGCTGTGCATGATACGGCCGCCGATGGCGAAGACCAGATATGAGAGCAGGTCAGTGGCTACCAGAACTCGCCATGACAGAGCGCTGACACTCACCTCACTCTTGGCAAAAACGGTCATTATCGGACCTACCCTCCCAAATTGGCCTGACTAGGTCGCTCCGGATCTCAGACTTCATCTCTCGGTGAAGTCCGATTCAGCCGGGGTGCATACGCCATTTCGTGTATGCACCGGAGTATCGACTTGCTAAACGCCACCATCCCTCCTACTATACCATACCGAAATAGAGTTTGAGCCATATTCAAGGAAATGGGCCAATGCTATCTCCCCAATTGGAGACGTTTCTAACAGGATTGCAGTGCCTTCGCTGCGGTCGTACTTTTTCGCCCGGTTCGGTCGACTATGTCTGCTCGTGCCGTCCCAACCGGGGCAGCGACCTGGGCCATCTGGACGCCGTATACGACTATGAGGCAATTGATGCTATGCGAAATGGTCGAGCAGGTCTACCTCAAGGCGGCCGTGCCAATCCCTTTTCTTCCCTGTCCCCCTCCTCCGCCCGCACGATAGAACGCTGGTGGCCTTTGCTTCCCGTAAAGCCGGATTCTCTACCACCGCTTCCGGTGGGAGACACGCCCCTGCTACGCGCAGATCGCCTTGCCGAAACACTGGGTCTACGGACTCTTTTCGTGAAAGACGACGGCCGAAACCCATCCGGCTCTTTCAAGGACAGAGCATCGGCCGTCGCGGTCGCACGCGCCCGCGAGACGGGGCGTGAGGTTGTCGCTACCGCCAGTACCGGCAATGCCGCTGCCGCGCTGGCCGCGATGAGCGCGGCAGCCGCGCATGCCAGCGTCATCTTTGTTCCGCGTACTGCGCCGCAGGCCAAGATCGCCCAGCTCCTCGTCTATGGCAGCCGTGTCCTTGCAGTCGACGGGACGTACGACGACGCCTTCGATCTGTGCGTGCGCGCTTGTGACGAATTCGGCTGGTACAATCGCAACACGGGCTACAATCCTTATATGACCGAAGGTAAGAAGACGGTCAGCTTCGAGATCGCCGCGCAGCTGGCGGGGGCAGGCGGCATCGCCAGACAGGACAGCAAGCCGGGTAATCACGCTCTATTCATCGCGCCCGATTCCGTCTTTGTCTCTGTCGGAGACGGGTCAATCATTGGAGGGGTCTTCAAGGGCTTTTGGGAATTGCGGACTCTTGGATGGATCGAAAGCGTCCCGCGTATATTTGGTGTTCAGTCCTCAGCCAGTGCCGCAATTCACAACGCCTGGCGCGAGGGGCTGGAGGTGCCGCAGCCGGTCATAGCCGAGACTGCAGCAGACTCGATCAGCGTCAACGCACCGCGCGACGCGACCAAGGCTTTGCGGGCGGTTCGCGAAAGCGGCGGCGCCTTTTTGCTTGTCGAAGACGAGGCAATTCTGCAGGCAATACTGCCACTGGCCCGCCTGGGGGGCGTCTTTGCTGAACCGGCCGGCGCGACGGCTTTCGCGGGGCTCCAGCTGGCTCAGAGCAGAGGCGTGTTGGAACCAGAGGAAACGGTCGTCGTTATCAGTACAGGCAGCGGCCTGAAGGACGTGCCCGCGGCCATGCGAATTGCAGGTGAACCTACGGTCATACCACCGACTTTGGATGCCGTAGCAGAGAAGATGAAGTTTTGAGACTGTTCTCGCGTGGTCTTCTATGTGAGGAAGACGGCCAAGGTCTTGTTGCCTGCTCCCGTTTCAGTCTTGTTTTTCCACCTTCGCCCATACTATGACGGACAGGTCTTCCAGCGTCTTTTCGGTCTCTTCACTCACGAAACTCTACCCGGGTACGAACACACCAGCCAATGACGGCATCAGCTTCAATGTCGTCGAGGGCGAGATATTCGGACTGTTGGGCGACAACGGCGCGGGCAAGAGTACACTTGTCAAACAGATGGTAAACCTCTTGCAGCCCACAAGAGGAACGGTCAGACTCTACGGCCGGCCTGTGCAAGAGGATCCCCTCCACGTACCCAGGCACGTAGGATACATGCCGCAGGCCGCTCGCGCACTCAATTCCCTCACCGTCAGTGAGGCACTGTACTTCACATCCCACCTCCGCGGCTGTAATCGTCGGGAAGCAAGCCGCGAACGTGAAAGACTCTTGCAGTTGTGGGACCTGCATGCCATACGAACCGCACAGTGTTCGCGTCTATCGGGCGGTCAGCAGCGCTTGCTGCAACTTGCCGCGGCCATGGCAGGGCAGCCGCCGATTCTTATTTTGGATGAACCGACCAACGAACTGGCCCCGCAAAGACGCAGGCATGTCTGGCAGACTTTGCGCGCCGAAAACAGGGAAAAAGGTACGACGATCATTTTCATAACCCACGACGCGATTGAGGCCGAGAAGATAATTCAACAGGTGGGCATCCTGCATAAAGGGCGGCTGGTGGCACTGGGCAAACCCTCGACTTTGAAGAAAAGGCTAAGCAGGGAGCTTCGCCTGGAACTGCGCTTCCAGCCAGAGTCGCCTCCGAACCTTCCCATTGGTTTGCGGCCGCAGAAACTGGCAAAAGGTCACTGGTTAGTCCGGCTTGACCAGGATCAGGTCGATGCCACTTTGTCTGCTATAGACCTCGCTCGGATCGACGACTTCCAACTCAGCTCAGCCACGTTGGAAGACCTTTACCTGCACTACACCTGATGAAAACAAGACTTCCCCTACCACTGCATTTGCAGTTTTGGGACCTGTTTCTCATTGAGTTGAGCAACTGGCGGTGGGGTTGGAGAAACCTTGCCTTGACGGGTACGGTCCTGCCAATGTTTGGGATCCTGCTGCTCGGCTCTTTCGCTCGCGAGTTGGGCGCCTCCGCTCTCTCCTTCGTCCTGGTTGGCAATCTGGTGATGGCCCTGCTCTTTGAACACATGGGAAAGCTGATCAGTCATTTTGCTTACCTGAAAACGGCAGGCAGTCTGGATTATTTCGCCACCTTGCCGATTCGTAAGGCCGTTCTGATACTTGCGACGTCTTCCGCCTTCTTTATCCTGTTCCTGCCGTCGCTGTTCGTTGTACTGCTCGGAGGAGCCTGGATACTGGAGCTGGAGCTACATTTACATCAGCTGGCTTTTGTGGTCATACCGCTTTGCGCCCTTCCCCTTGCAGGCATTGGCGCGCTAATAGGGGTCAGTTTTCGGACACCGGAGGAAGCCTCAGCCGTTGGACGGTTGCTGACGATTCTGATGTTGACGATCGGACCTGTACTGATACCGCCGGAACGCCTGCCTGACTGGCTGGTCTGGATCGGTTTCCTGAGCCCGGCGACATATGCCGCCTCTGCATTGCGCCAAGTTATCTTGGGTCCCCTCTCTTTTCGTCTCCTGCTAGACACCACTGTATTGTCCGGGTGCATTCTCATCAGCTTTTGGATGGTCGATCGAAAAATGGACTGGCGCGGGAATTGAAGTTGTGTGAGCTAAGCGAATACTTCGATGGGCCATTTCCCGAAATTCAAATCACTTAATGATAATACGCTGTCCATCTTGCTCAGCCTCTTCAGGTTCGCCATAGATACGCGTATCTGTTACGATTTGGATACTGTTTGCACGGCTTAAGACGGAGTTGTCGCGCCAAAGTCTGAACCAGGAGAGATTTCGCAGTGACCCGACAAATCGTACCAGGCCCAACTTACGCAGAAATGCGCGACCCGACTCGGCTCCCAACCAGTGTTCGGGAAAACGCGCATTTGGCCCTGTCGACAGACGAACTTGCCCCGCTCAACCTCTTTAACATCAATTGGAAGAACACCGGTACAGACGTAGAGCACATCATTCTGCCCAAGGAGCTGACCGGCGTCCAGGCCAATATCATCGTACTCAGTGGGCGCAACTTTCCCAGCGGCTCTATGAAGGTGGGCCCCGCCTATACGACGCTGGCCGAAGCCGAGGCGCTAGACGGCTTGAGGCCGGGGGACCGCAGGATCATTGGCCCCAGTACAGGAAATTTCGGCATCGGGACGGCCTACGTAAGCGCGTTGAAGGGTTACCAGGCTGTCGTCGTTATGCCGGACACGATGAGCCAGGAGCGGTACGAGCGCATCCGCAAGTACGGCGGCGAACTGGATCTAACACCGGGGACCGAATCGGACGTCATTCTGACCCTGGAGCGCACACATAGCGAATACGTCAGTAAGCCGGAGCAGTACGTCGTGCTCGCGCAGTTCGAGCTGATGCCCAACTACCGCTTTCATCGCCACGTTACCGGGGATGCTGTCGAAAGAGCCGCTGCCGGGGTCGGCAACGGCCAGGTTGCAGCGTTCGTCAGCGCGCCCGGCAGCGCCGGCACTTTGGCAGCAGGAGACCATGTCAAGTCACTCTACCCCGATGCCCGTATCGTGGCGCTTGAACCGCGCCAGTGCTCGACTCTTTTCGACGGCGGCCAGGGCCAGCACCGGATCGAGGGCATCGGCGACAAGATGGTTACGCTGATTCACAACGTCTACAACACCGATCTCCTCATGCTCGTCAACGACGAGGAGACTGTTCAGGGGATGGAGGTAGCCGAGTCAGGAACGGACGCTCTGGTTGACCGTCTCGGGTTGGAGGGCCGGGAAGCGGAGGCGTTGCGGGGCAAGTTTGGCCCGAGTTGCATCTGCAACATCGTCGGCGCGATCAAGACCGCCAAGTTCCTCGGCCTGGGCGCGCAGGACAACGTCGTCACCATCGCCACCGATAGCTACGACCGCTATCCGTCGGTAAGCGCCGACCTTTACGAGCGCCATGGCGGCAGGCCGGATGTTGATACGCTGGAGGCCTGGGCCAAGGCTGTATTCCTGGGCGCGTCAGTTGGCGAGATTCTAGACCTCAGCCGGCCCGGCCAACACGACCGCCTCCAGAGCATGAAACGCGAACTGTGGACCCGTTTCGGCTATAGCCATGACCTGATCGAGGGCATGGCCAGCCAGATTTTCTGGGATGAGGAGTACGCTAAGATCGAGGAGATCGACCCCGCCATCGAGGAGATCCGCGGATCGTTGACGTAGGCGGTTTGAATCCAAAGAGGCGGCCTCTTTGGGCTTCTGGCAGCATGTGGCACAGCGCCGCAAGCGGTTAAGCTCCTGCTGGCTGAATTCGGGGCAGATGTCTTCTCAGTCGCTTTCACGCACCACAGGGTAGGCTCCGCCTGCAGAGCGGACCTGCAATCGCTCTCCTATGGACGTCTGCTGGGGGGCACTGACTACCGCTCCGTCGCCCCGTTGCACAATACTGTAGCCGCGTGAAAGCACGGCTGAGGGATTCAGCCCTTCCAACCGTGCGGCGGCGGAGGAAAGCTGCTCCTTCCTGCGGCGCAGCTCTACGGACAGAACGCGCCGAAGTCGATCGTCGGCTTCATCCAGCCGCTGACGCGCGAGGTCAATCTGGCGCAGCGGCGCGCTGCGCAGCAGACGGCGCCGCAACTCGTCCAGCTGCGCCAACCTTTCAGAAACGGTTCCCATACTGTTTCGGAGCAACCATACCTCGGTCTGCCTCGCATCCTGAAGCAGCTCCCAGCGGTCTGGCGTCGCCGCCACCGCCGCCCCCGTCGGCGTCGGGGCACGCAAGTCGGCGACGAAATCAGCGATCGTGAAATCGGTTTCGTGGCCGATTCCAGTTACGACCGGCACCTGGCTTTGAGCAATGGCGTAGGCCACGACCTCGTCATTGAAAGCCCACAGATCTTCAATCGACCCGCCCCCGCGTACAAGTAGTATGGTATCCAGCAGGCCCTCGCCTTCTGCAACCATCTCAGACGGCGCATCGGAGGAACCACGAACGTTGTCAGCAAACAGCAGGGGCAGTGCGTCACGATCTTCTTCGATGAAGGCGCGGCCAGACGTTGCCGCTTCCACGAAACTGTTTGCAGCCTCTAACGCCGCCTCGATCTGCCTGGGGGCCTCTGTCCCCTGGACCTGCGTGGGAAAAAGCACCGCCTCAGCCAGAGGCCAGCGCTGGCCGAGGACGCGCAGGACATCCTGAAATGCGGCCGCGCTCTGGCTCGTGACAATGCCTAAGCGCCGCGGTCTTGCGGTAACCGGTCGTTTGCGCGCCGCCTCGAAGAGCCCTTCGGCGGCAAGCCTTTCTTTGAGAGCCTCAAATTGGGCATACAGTTGCCCCCGGCCAGCAGGCCGTATCTCGTCCGCGTAGAACTGGTACTGACCGCGCTCGGGGTAGACGGTCACGTGCCCGTGCGCCAGAATCTGGTCGCCCTCAATTGGGAGCCAGGTGTGCCGGTGTGCGTTTCCCCGCCACATCACGGAGTTGATGACCGCGCCGCTGTCCTTCATGCTGAAGTAGATGTGCCCACTGGCCGCCCTGGTCCAGCGGCTGACCTCGGCCAGGACCCAGACGTCCTGGAGCAACTCATCTTGCTCAAACAGCGAGGTGACGTGCGAAGTCAGCTGCGTAATTGTAAGTGGGTTCATAGCCTGGGATTTTATCACGTAGACCGTCCGATCTCACAGGATTCTGTGATTCCAAGTGTAATCGCTTCATTTGTTTATATTGACAAACATCAATATAAAGAGTAGAGTGCCTTGCATGGACGCAATTTCCGGGACATTATCTCGCCTACGTTGTGCGGATGTATAGTTGCGTCATCTTTGGTCATGATGGAGCGAACACGATGGCAGTTGAGATGGCATCAGTCAGGCGTTCAAGGGACGTGAGTGTCTCGGAACTGTCAGAAAAGCCCAGCGGCAAATTCTCTGCAGAAGGGGACGCGACCGATGCGGCGACGGTTTCATTGGCGGCAGCCTTCAAAGCTGTCGGCCACCCCGTTCGTTTAAGGATCCTGGAGTTGCTTTCACTGCAGTCGAGCCCGATGTGCGTATGCCACATCGAGTCCAAGTTCTCCCTCTCGCAGCCAACGATTTCCCATCACTTGCGTCTGCTTCGCAAAGCGGAATTGGTACTCAGCGAAAGGCGGGGCACCTGGGTTTACTATTCGGTCAACAGAAGAGGGGTCACGGCGCTGAAATCATTCTTGAAGTCAATCACCCTCCCACCAGGAGAATTGAATCATGCCAACACAATCTGAGGTTTCGCAAACGGCTGCTAAAGTACATACAATTGATTGCTGCGGTACAACAGCTGGACAGTCGTCAGCAGCCCCCCAAGACCCCGAGGCCATCCGCGCCGAGGTCCAGTCACACTATGGAAAGGTCGCCGAACTACAGCTCAACGGCAACGTCAGTCAAGACTGTTGCGGTAGCGAATTCTACGCGCTTGAAGACCTGAGCCAGCTGCCCGACACCGCCGTCAACAGCAGCCGGGGTTGCGGCAATCCCAACGCCATCGCCTCCCTGGCTCCCGGCGAAACCGTCCTCGATCTCGGCTCAGGGGGCGGCCTAGACGTGCTGCTGGCTGCCCGACAGGTCGGCGACACAGGTTTCGTCTACGGTGTCGACATGAACGACAGCATGCTAGAGCTGGCCCGCCGAAACGCCGACAAGGCAGGAGCGACAAACGTGGCGTTCCGAAAGGGAGACCTGGAGGACCTTCCCCTACCCGACGATAGTGTCGATGTGGTCATCTCCAACTGTGTCGTAAATCTCACTACCGACAAGGGGAAAGTCATAAACGAGGCATTCCGCGTTCTCAAGCGGGGAGGGCGAGTCGCGATTTCAGATATCGTTGTCGACGGCGATCTTTCCGGTATGCCGGTGAGCGAAGAACAGATTCGGGCTGGATTGAGCTGGGCCGGCTGCATTGCCGGTGCTTTGACGATCAGCGAATTCACTGATTTGCTCCAGACCGCCGGGTTAAATGAAATCGAAATAGCCATTGAGCAGCGCTATACAGTCGCCGACTTCAACGGCGAACTGCCGCAGGCGCTTACGAATCTGAGCCCGAACATGCTACAAGACCTGTTGCAGCGCTTCACAGGCAGCAGCATCCAAGCCCGAAAGCCCTGAACGTGAGCCGGTACTGGACGGTCTGGACGGCGGCTTTGCTGTTCTTTGCCGCCTTCTACGCCCTCCTTGTACCGATTCCCCTTTACCTGGAGGCAGAGGGCCTGCCCGACTGGCAAATTGGCCTGGTCCTTGGGGCGTTCGGCGTTGCCTCGCTGGTTGGGCGTCCGCTGACAGGGGCGGTAAGCGATAGTCTGGGCAGTCGTCCGGTCATCCTGTTCGGCACAGTCGCCTTGGCCGCCGGCGCGGCTCTGATGAGCTTCACGTCCAACCCCGCTCTGCTCTTCTTGCTGCGAGTCCTGCAGGCAGCGGGCTACGTAACATTCACCACCGCCGCAACTGCGCTCGTCGCCGACCTGGCCGAGCCGGAGCGCAGGGGCGCCGCTCTGGCGCTGTTTGGCGCCGCGGCCAATGTGGCTATCACGTTGACCCCGGCTGCAGTCAGCGCCGGGCTCGACCTGCTCACCCCGCAGTTCGCCTGCGCGACCTCCCCCTGCTCTGCCTGGTGTACACAAGCGATCGAAGCCGCCGGTACTGCTGAAGTTTCGTGCCCGCTCTGGGGCCGCGGTATCGGCCACAGTGCATTTTTCCTGAGTTCAGGCTTGTCTATTCTGGCATTTGCGCTGGTCTGGTGGGTCATCCCCCGGGCCACTACCCCCGCGGTCACGGTTTTCCGTCCCGCCCAACTGTTCTCACTGCCCAGGCCTTTGCACGGCCCGATGCTGACGACGGCCCTCTTCGGCGTAAGCTTCGGCGCCCTCTTTGCCTTTCTGCCGCTGTTGGCAGAACGCAGAGAGCTGGCTTCGGTGGGCGCTGCCTACACTGTTTACGGCGTATCGATAATCGCGACCCGCATCCTGACCGGACGTTTGCTCGACCGGGTCAACCGCGGCCAGGTGCTGCTACCTGCACTGGTCGTTAACGCCATTGGCCTGGCAGGGCTGGCCGCCTCTGCGGACATGCCGCTTCTCGCCGGCAGCGCGGTACTGATGGGCATTGGCTCCGGAATCAGCCACCCGGCCCTGATCGCGATCTGTGTGGACCGCATGCCGCCTGCTCAGCGCGGGCGCGCGACAGCGGGCTTCTATCTGGCCTTCGATCTTGGGATTGGCGCGGGGAGTTGGTTGCTTGGGCTTGTTCTCGATGGGTTTGGGCTGACTGGCCTGTATGTTGCGGCGTCGGTCGTCAGTGTAATCGGTGCACTGACTGCTCCCCATCTGTCCGGCAGCAGGTACGCGGAAAAGGAAGCGGAAACTTGACAGGCCAAGGGTCAGCAATCGCTGCCCATTGTGCTGCGCACGGACAGAAGGGTTGACCCCGATGGGATGGCTATCCGGCAGTAGTGGCTTGCAGCACCCATACCTGCGGTTCCCTGGGCAGAGCAGCCTTTGTGAGCTCGACTCTTGGCGTGTCAGCCCACCGGACGCTCGACTGCGGGTAACGTTGCGTGAACTCTCTCACGTCGGCCATCGTGGGAAATTTGCATCCGGGCAGTTCGTGGTGCATCGGGATCGTCACCGCGGGACGCAGAATTTCGAGGGCGTCGTGAAGGTCTGCCAGTTCGATGGTGGGGGGACCGCCGGTGGGAACGATGGCCAGGTCGATGTCTCCGATTCGATCAAGCTGCCACGCCTCCAGGCGATTGCCCACGTCGCCGAAGTGAACAACTCGGATGCCCTCGACGACAAAACAGTACATCGCGTTGTCGCGCGGCTGCAGCTTTACACGCATCGACTCCATCGCCGGGATGGCTTTGAATCGGACACCTGCCTTAGTTAGGAAAGTCGAACCGCTTCGGCCAACGTCCGGTTCCGCGAGTGAGGCCTTCCCGTCTGCGCCTTCGAATGTCAGTATATGTGTGGCCGTCACTACCTCCGGGTCGCCCGGGATCATCTCGGCGTTGGCGTGGGCGGAGTCGTCATCTGAACTGCGAACGATGATGTCGGCCGTCTCGGTGACCGCGGCAAATCCGGATTTATGTGGTGTATAGGGGTCGGTGATTATGCTGACACCGTCGCCTTCGATTCGCAGACAGGCGTGTGCATACCACTTGATCTTCATTCAACCTACCTCAGACGTGGCTGTGCAATCGGAATCACTCCGGAAACAGGAGAACCGACTTTGTCCCCTCACCGTTCTGGACACGCTGAACCGCTGCCAGTATGTCATCCAACGCGCAGCGGGATGAAATCACGGCCTCGATATTCTGTGCATGTTCGCGCACGAAGTTGAATGCGCGTCGGAACTGGTTCACCGACGAGGCAAACGTCCCTGTCAATACAATCTCGCCGTAGTGAATCCAGCGAGGATCAACCGTCATCATCTTCCCGCGCGGTGTACCGCCAAAGATATTGAATACGCCGCCGTTTCGAACCAGCGATAGGTAGTTCTCCATTACTTGGGGGAAGCCGACGGCCGCGATGACAACATCGGCTCCTACGCCGGTCATTTGGCGGACAACCTCTTGCGCATCCTCTTTTTCAGGGTTGATCGCGCGCTTCGCGCCCAGTCTTTTGGCCTTGGCCAGCCGCTCCTCGTTGACATCTATGCAGACTACGCTGGCGCCCAGTGTCGTCGAGACTACTGTATGAAGCAGCCCCAGCGGACCCACGCCAACAACAACGACCGTATCTCCGGCCTTCGTCCCGCACTGCTCGGCGGCTGCAATACAACAGGAGGTCGGCTCAATCATCGCCGCCAGGTCGAACGGCATATCACCGATGTCAATTACGCCGCCAAGACGTACAACCTCGGCAGGGATTCTCACGTACTCCGCGAATCCGCCGTCGTCGCCATGTCCCAGGCCGTGCTCCTGCAGACAGAGAC
The DNA here is from genome assembly GCA_028819675.1 of Caldilineaceae bacterium. The sequence goes on from JAPPKT010000151.1 coordinate 12,871, forward strand.
TGTTTCGTCCCTGACGGCAATACAGACATTCGCCGCATGCTGCGATGGGATAGACAGCGACGCGCTGTCCGAGGTGCAGACCACACTGTTCAGTGCACGGTCCCACCTCATCAACTGTTCCGGCGACTTCATGCCCCAAAATTGCCGGCAGGTCGGCGGGAATCCCGGCGCCGCTAAGGATCTTGACGTCGGTTGCGCAGATGCCGGACGCCCTAACCTTTACGACGACCTCTCCGCTGCCGGCCCTGGGCCTTGGCACTTCGGTTATTCGGATGTCATTCTTGCGGAAAACTACGGCAGCTTTCATTCGGGAGCTGTTCCTCTACCCTGCGCCTTTCTGAGATTTCAAGCTCCAACCGTTCATCCAGCTGGACCGTATCCGGGCCCAATCCATGGGTTCCGCCGAACTCAGTCTCGATTCGTTCAATCAGCCTGATCGCCCTAAGCCGCAGTATCCGGTTGAATCGCTCAAAGTCGGCGTTCTCGATCTTTCCGACCCCGTGATCGAATTCAAGCTCTCGGATCGCTTCCAGTGCGACTTCCTTGCGCGTTATCAGGTCGGCCAGCTCCTCTCCCTCGGCCGAGACAACCGGGCGCGTCCGACCAAACAGAGGCAAGATGACATAGCCAACTGCTGCGATGCCCAACACGCTGATCAGTGCAACTGTTACCCACATTGCTTTGCGAGGACCACTACGCGGTCATTCCTGTTTGGGGCTGTGTACCTTGCCAACTCTTCAATGCCTGGATGTGCGACTGTGACCGGACTAGCGGCAGTGCAGCGAGGACACATCGCCGTCAAGCTGACGCCGGACCTGTAGCTGCTCCGCCGGGAAACGGGGAAGTCGCCTCTCGCGAGGATCGGGCCGGCTGTGGATGGGGCCAGACGCAAACGACGGTGCCCAGCACGACGAGCAGTCCGCCCACCCACATCCACATTGTGAGCGGATTGACATAGATTGTGAACGTAGCACTGCGGCCGTCGCCTTCCCAACCGTTGAGAATCACGTAGACATCTTCAGCGGGTGTCATACGCAGCCCGACCTCGCTTGTAGGCTGGTCGGGAGACTTGTCATATATGTTTCGACGGGGAAAGATGTTCGCCAGGACCCGTCCAGTCTCAGCATCCGAGACCTGAAGGTTGGCTCTGATCTCTGTATGGTTGCTCTGTTGCTTCGATTCGAGTGCGACGTATTTCAGCGAATAGCCGGACAGCTCAACCGCATCACCTTCGGCCAAAGTTACGTGCGTCGTCGACTGATAGAACTCGTTGCCGATGATGGCAACCCCAATCAGTACGATGCCAAAGTGAATCACGTACCCGCCGTAGCGGCGTCCGTTGCGTCGAATCAGCCCCCACAGAGCGGAGGCGACCGGCTCGCCCCTTGAGCGCCGACGCGCAATAGTTCCACGCACAAATTCCTGTACAATCGTCGCTGCGACGAAGATACAGACGGTGAACCCAACGACTGGAAATATGTTCCGACTGGTGATAAGGAGAAAGGGAACTGAGATCAGTGCTGCTGCGACCGGCCAAGTGAATTGCCGGCGTAGGGCCATCGCTCCCGTTCGCCGCCAGCCAAGCAGTGGGCCCACGCCCATCAGAACAAATAGCAGGAGAAAGAGCGGACCCGCCACCCGGTTGAACCAAGGCGCCGCAACCGATATGCGCTCACCCGTCAAGATTTCGCTGAACATGGGGTAAAAGGTACCCCATAGCACGACAAACGCGATGCCTGCAAACAGCCAGTTATTGGCCAGAAATGCCCCTTCCCGGCTCGAAATCGAGTCGATCTCATTCTCGCCCTGAAGATAGGGCAACCTCTGAAAGAGCAGCAGGAGGAATCCAACCGTGGTGACGGCAAGGAAGACGAGGAAATATGGCCCCACGGGGCTCTGCGCGAAACTGTGAACGCTGCTGAGAATTCCGCTGCGGGTCGTGAACGTGCCCAGGATGACCAGGGTAAATGTCAGCCAGATCAGGGTGACGTTCCAAACCTTAAGTATTCCGCGTTGCTCCTGGATGATGACACTGTGCAGGAATGCTGTCGCGGTTAGCCACGGCAAGAAACTGGCGTTTTCCACCGGGTCCCATGCCCAGTAGCCACCCCAACCCAATTCCATGTACGCCCACTGGCTGCCCATGATGATGCCGGCCGAGAGAAACATCCATGGGATAAGCGTCCAGCGGCGTACAGTTCGCACCCAGCGCCGGTCCAGGCGTTTGCTCAGGAGGGCGGCCACCGCAAATGCAAAAGGAACACTGAGTCCAACCCAACCGAGGTAGAGCATGACGGGGTGGATCACCATCCAGTAGTTTTGTAGCAAGGGGTTCAGACCGCGCCCATCGCTCGGCACCAAGCCGATCTGTTCAAAGGGGTTTGCGCTGAAGACCAGCAGGATGAGGAAGAACAGGAGCGAAGCCAGCAGAGTTCCATTGACATAGGGCATCAGCGTGCGTTGGCTCGTTCGAAAAGTCAGCGCCGTCGCCGTGCTGAACAGGCTGAGCAGGAGCGTCCAGAAGAGGAGACTACCGGCTTGGCCGCCCCAGATCGCGGCAAACTTGTAGAAGGTGGGAAGACTTCGCTCCGAGCTGTTCCAGATATAGGCAATCTGGAACTGGTCAGTCAACAAACCGTACCATAGGATGACGGCCGCGAAACCAACCAGTCCGCAAACGGCATAGATCGAGTGAAAGCTACTCTCCGTGAGCCTTGTGCTCCATGAAACGCCATTGGGCAATCTGGAGGATGGCCGTCGCTCTGAAGGGAGTGCCCCCTGTTCGGCCTCGACAGTGCCCAGTCGTCCGCCCCAGAAGCCTGCGGCCATTCCAAAGGCACATAGGATCAGGGCGAGCACCAGAGTCAAGTAGGCGAAATCGAATATCATCGCCGTTACAACTGGAGCTGACGGAGGCGCAGCGCGTTGACGACGACGCTGACACTGGAGAACGCCATGGCGGCAGCCGCAAGAATGGGATGAAGCTGCTGCAAGAATGGCGGCGCCCATACAAATGGCGCCAGGACACCGGCGGCAATCGGAAGCAAGGCGACATTGTAGCCAAAGGCCCAGGTGAGATTCTGTCTGATATTCCGCATTGTCGCCTGCGACAGTACAATTGCCTGTGGTACGCTGCGCAAGTCGCCCCGGATGAGGGTGACGTCTGCCGCCTCCATTGCCACGTCCGTACCGGCTCCGATGGCTATGCCTACGTCTGCCTGTGCCAGGGCGGGCGCATCGTTGATGCCGTCGCCAAGCATCGCGACCCTGAATCCTTCTTCCTGCATCGCCTTGACCTGGTCGACCTTCTGGCCGGGCAGCAGTTCTGCGATCACACGGTTGATGCCTACTTCCCTTGCAATCGCGTCGGCGGTCGCCTGGTTGTCACCGGTCAGCATAGCCACCGTGAGGCCCATCTTGCGAAGTGAGGCAACGGCCTCCCCAGAGCCCTCCTTCACCGTGTCGGCAACGGCAATCAAAGCCGCCGCCTGCCCATCAACCGCCAGCCAAATCGCCGACTTGGCTTCTGCCTGCAATTCTTCATACTGGGGCACAAGGCCATTCAAGTCGACCTGTTCCCGTTCCATGAGCCGCAAGTTGCCGAGCAGAACCTGCTTTTCCTCAACCTTCGCGGCGATCCCGTGACCGGCCAGCGCCTCAAAGTGTGCGGGTTCGGCCAGTTCCAACCCTCTGGTATGCGCCGCACGCACGATTGCCTCGCCGAGAGGATGTTCTGATCCCCTTTCTGCCGAGGCGGCAAGCCGCAGCAGGTCAGTCCGTCCAGCCGGAACAGGCAACTGCTGGGCGGGCGTTGCGCCAGAACCGATTGCAGTGAAACCCTGACTGACGACCAGGTCGGTGACCGCTGGCTCACCTTGGGTAATCGTTCCAGTCTTGTCCAACAGAACTGCCGTCAGCTTCTGTGTATGTTCCAGAGCAACGCTATTCTTGAACAGTATACCTACGCCCGCCCCCTTGCCGATGCCTACTATTATGGATGTAGGCGTAGCCAGTCCCATCGCGCAGGGACAGGCGATCACCAGCACCGCCACCACGCGTAGCAGAGCCGCTACAAAACCGGCGCCCGCAAACATCCACACGACAAACGTCACGCCGGCAAATGCGATCACCGCCGGTACAAAGTAGGCCGCAACCTGGTCTACGACCCTCTGAATGGGCGCCTTGCTCCCCTGGGCCTCTTCCACCAGCCTGATAATCTGCGCCAGCGCAGTCTCCCGGCCCACTTTTGTAGCCTCGATTCCCAGAAGGCCGCGTCCATTCAGCGTTGCTCCGAAGACATGGTGTCCGAATGCCTTCTCCACGGGCATGCTTTCTCCTGTAAACATGCTCTCGTCGACGCTTGACTCCCCTGATACCACCATGCCGTCTACCGGAATTTTCTCGCCCGGTCGGACCACGACCATGTCGCCGACCATGACCTCTTCAACAGGGATATCAAATTCCTCTCCATCGCGCGTGACACGCGCCGTCCGGCTCTGCAGGCCCATCAGCTCCTTTATTGCTGCGCTCGTACGGCCTTTCGCTCGCGCCTCCAGCAACTTGCCAAGAACGATTAGCGTGATAATGACGGCCGAAGTCTCGAAGTAGACATGTCCCCCAAGCAAGCTGCTGCCGACGGTCTGGGCTGCCAGCACGGCCAGGCTAAATGCGTATGCGACGGTCGTGCCCATCGCCACCAAGACATCCATATTGGCGCTGCGATTGCGAAGGCTCTTAATGGCGCCAACGTAGTAGTCCCAGCCCACGAAGAACTGCACTGGTGTAGCCAGCAGAAAGAGCAGCCAGTTTACCCAAGCGCCATGCGCCCACGAACCCAACAGGCCGAAATCCCGACCCATGCTAATGGTCAGCAGTGGAAGCGAAAAGACGGTGCCCACCAGCAATCGAACGAACTCATGCCGAATTGCGGCCGCGCGTGCCGCCGCTTCAGCATCCTCTTCAGTCTTTTCTGTAACTTGAGGCGATACCCGCGTGGGAACCGGACTGACTTGGCCCAATGCGACTGGGGCGTCGGGAGGGCTGGGTGCACCGATAGCCGGAGGCGCCTGGGGCGATGGTGAGGCTGGGGAAACTGTATCGTATCCCGCCTTGCGGATCGCCTCCACAATAGGTCCGCGTGACCCCAACCCGCTCACATACTCGACACTTGCCTGTTCCGCGGCAAAGTTGACGCTGGCATACACCACGCCGTCAACCTCTCCAATGGCCTTCTCGACTGCACTCGAACAGGCTGTGCATGACATGCCGATAATCGGCAGAGATAGAGTGAGTGTTGGGATCTTGTATCCGGCGCGTTTGACCTGTTGGCGGACTTCAGACAGCACTTCATTGGCTGGCAGTTGATTCGCATTGAGGAACAGCGTCAGCCGCTCGTTGGCGAAGTTGACAGAAGCGTCTTCTACGCCCTCAGCTTTCTTGCTGCTGACCTCCACCGAAGCCGCGCAACCGAGGCAGGTCATCCCTATGACTGGGACTGTAAGTTGCTTTGTGTCATTCATTTGTTGGTCCGCGTTCCTCTCCAGAATAGTTCTGCGTTGCAACTTGTCGTCGCTGGTAGGTCCTGCTAAAGGACCTGAACCGACAGACTAACGCATAATTCCGAAAAAGGACTCTCGGCCCGACCCCAACAGTCCGTCTCTTATTTTGGACGACCTCTTGCAGGCCGCTACCGAGAATCTCACCCCATTGTGAGTCCCACTATGCCAGGTGACTCGGCCGCCGTTCATCGTGATAAGGGCAACTCGGGCTGATTAGCACACCCGATCGAGAATGCTTCGCCGTGAAGGCCCTGCAAAAGTTTTGCCCAACCCAGTCTCTATTCTACAGTAACACAATATCACTGTTGCATGGAAATCGAAATCGACTGCGAAGGTCTCCGCACCTCTGGAAATGCAACTTGCTCCGGAACAATTGCGCAAGGAGAATCACTCTACTATTGCATCCGGAAAAACCCACGTAAGTCGATATTGGGCAGTACTTGTGCTAGCCTTCGGAAACATCATTTGACACGTTTCATCCTTATCTTCTTTACCTTCACAGTCGCTCATAAGAACCGGAGGCCTCCCTGCCACCCCTTTCTACAATACTTCATGATGTGTGTCACTTCTTTCTGTATCCGGGCTCCCAAAACAACCTTGAATGGCGCGGCTGACTGTGCTAAATTTGCCCTGAAGCAAACGGTTGGGTAGTTTCAGTGCCACAATGGCAAGGATTCCCGAGCTGCCCATGGGATACGATTGGTCGAAGTAATCCAAGATTCGTCAAGTCAGACGGGGGCCAAGAATGACAGCCGAGTTGACAGGATACACCGACAAACTGAGCGTCGCTCCTGGCGAACCCATTCGCTTCATGGTGAGTACAGATTTGCCGAGCTACAGTTCGAACTTAGTTCGCCTGATTCACGGCGATCAGAATCCCGCCGGCCCAGGCTTCAAGGAAGAGCTTGAAGAAACAGAAATTGACCGTCGCAGGACAGGCCGCCGGCAGATCGCACGCGCTGGTTCCTTTGTCTTCGTAACCGACGACGAATTGCTGAGTGAGCTGATTAGCTTCACCCTCCAGGCTTGGATCTGGCCGACAACGCCTGAAATCGGAGAGAGGCAGGGGCTATTGAGTAAGTGGTCCGATGACATGGGCGGCTTCAGTCTCGCAATAGGTGAGGAGGGGGCGCTTGAGCTGCGGTTGGGCGAAGGCGGGGCGACCTCCAGCTTCAGTACAGGTTGCACGATGAGGGCACGAGAATGGTATTTCGTCGCCGCCTCATTCGATAGCGTGACAAGGAGGCTAGGCCTCTTCCAATGGCCCAGCGCCAATTGGCCTGCCGACTCTTCTTGCGTAGCTCTTGAAGAGACACTCCAAGCCCCCATTTCCTGCCGCAACCATCAGCCACTACTAATGGCGGCCACAAGCCTCGAGACGGAACCATCCGGCAATCGGGCGGCGCAAGGACTTTTCAACGGCAAGATCGATAGCCCCCGCCTGTTCAGCCGAGCACTCACTCCTACCGAAATTCAGCTCCTGAAACGAGACCATACTCCGGAGGAAGTTGCTGGAGCCGACCTGGTCGCGTCCTGGGACTTTTCGAAGGATCAGTCTTCGGCGAAAGTAACCGACTCCAGTCCCAACCGGCTGCATGGCACCGCCGTCAACATGCCCACTCGCGCTGTGACTGGCCGCAACTGGACTTCCACAGAAGCCGACCACAAGCACGCTCCTAACGAGTACGCAGCAATCCATTTCCATCAGGATGATCTTGAGAACGCAGGTTGGCAACCTGATTTTGAGCTGACAGTTCCTGTGGGACTGCGCAGTGGCATCTACGCCGCACGTTTGGATGGAGAAGGACTCGAAGACCATGTCCCCTTCATAGTTCGCCCGGCTCGAGACGCCACCAAGGGCCCGATCCTCTTCCTCGTCCCCACCTTCACGTATCTGGCCTACGCCAACGACCGCATGGATGCCGCCCATGCTCTCTTTGCCGACCTGCCCGATGGAGAAGTCGATTTGGACCAGCTAGATATCTACCTCGCAGAGCATCCCGAATTTGCGATGTCGCTGTATGACAGACACTCCGATGGCAGCGGCTGCTGCTACTCCTCCAGCCTGCGCCCCCTCGTGAATATGCGTCCCCGGTACCGACACGTCTTGACCGGCGGCCCACGCAATCTGGGCGCCGATCTCTATTTGATTGACTGGCTAGAACACAAGAATTACACCTATGATGTCGCCGCTGACGAGGACCTGCACAAGGACGGGCTGGATCTCCTGGCCCGCTACAGAGTCGTAGTCACAGGTACGCACCCCGAATACTGGACCACACAGATGTTGGCAGCGCTGGAGGACTTTCTTGCCCAGGGCGGGCGGCTGGCCTATCTGGGCGGGAATGGCTTCTACTGGGTTACCAGTGTCGACCCGGAGCGGCCTCACGTCATCGAAGTACGCCGGGGCATGGCCGGCACGCGTGCGTGGAACTCCGCGCCGGGCGAATGCTGCCACAGTACGACAGGAGAGCTTGGTGGGCTTTGGCGCCACCGCGGCAAACCGCCCAACCAGGTTGCCGGCATCGGCTTTACTGCCCAAGGTTGGGGCGATCCGGCGCCCGGATACACGCGGCACCCCGGCAGCTTTGACGAGCGGGCGGCTTTCATCTTTGAGGGAATCGCCGCAGACGAAACTATCGGCGATTTTGGGCTGATCTATGGCGGCGCGGCCGGCGATGAGTTGGATCGCATCGACCACGGTCTGGGCACTCCACATCACACGCTCCTGCTGGCTTCCTCCAGCGGCCATGGGCCGTCCATCAATCCAGTCATCGAGGACTTCCTCCAGGCCGACAGCACCCTTCTGGGAAGGGACTGGCCGAATGTGCGTGCTGATATGGTCTACTTTGAAACACCAAACCGCGGGGCCGTCTTCTCGGTCGGGTCGATCTGTTGGTGCGCAAGTCTGTCGCACAATGACTACGACAATAATGTGTCACGCATAACCCAGAATGTGCTGGATGCATTTGCGCATTCTGACACGCTTCCTCCGACGCCAGGGTAGTGGCCTTTTTCCCTTCTCCGGGCGTTTGAAGTGAATCTGGCCAAAGCCCTCTCAAGTGTTGTTCTTCCCAGACGGGAGGAATCGTCAGGCCTGTGCGCCATGGTGAGTCCCCTTTCTGGGTTCCGTTGGTAGCCGCGCCGGGTATTTTGAAATGTGTTTGCTCATCCCTTATCCCCGTAGTAAAATGCGGCGAAATCTTTCCGGCCTACTCCAGAAGCGCCGCTACTGCAGCTATCACTGGGTAGCAGGTGGAGCATTTTTTCTCTTACGGATAGTTGGAAAGTTCGACCCATGCTTATGCCTGCGCGCATGCCCCTCGGAGACAGTTTCAGTAGTCAGCGAGACAGCTCGCGAAGTATTGCAGACCCTCAGGGGGACATTCTCCCTGCAGAGACCGGACGTTCCAGTTTGCTCTTGCCAGATTCCCATCTCTGCGAGCCCAGATCGCCGGCCAAAGCCGAACCAGGCCTGGTCAATTCTTTCCCTGAGTTCTACACTCCGTTTTCCAGTTCGAGATCCAGTGCAGGCCGCCACCGGCACTGTGCATTCTCTTGAAGCAGAGATTACTGCCAAACCGAATACCTCCGATAGGCCCGACTCGTAGCAGTGCGATTACAAGGAGTAACAGCGACCGACTAGCCCGAATGACCGGCCCAATCAATGCGTTGAAGTCTGGAATCCCCCGCGGCAACTGGTATTCCAAATTACAGGAGGCAGACCGATGGAAAGCAAGCTGCGAACGAGACGCGATTTTCTGAAAGGGTCCGCTGTTTTTGCCGGTGCGGCCGTATTGACGGCATGCGCCCCTGCTGCGCAACCTGCGGGTGATACGGCAGAATCAGGCGAGGACATGGCCGCCGCCGAAGAGATTCTGATCCGATTCGCGATGTGGGATTGGTACGCCAATACACCAGGTGTCCGTTGGGACGAATGGAACCAAACCGAAGCCTTTCCCATCTTCGAAGAAGCCAACCCTGGGACGAAACTGGAGTGGGAGCCACTTGGCAGCGGATGGCCGGACAAGATTTTGACGCAGATGGCCGCCGGTACCGCGCCGGATATCATCTCGACCTGGTCTCCCCACATCGACACCTGGGCAGAGAAGCACCAGCTTCTCGATCTTCAGCCCTTGATCGACGCCGACATTCCCAACGCCGATGACATTTATATAGGCTTCGCTTGGGACCAGATGTGGGATCCGTTCAACAACATCCGCATGGGCATGTTGTCGGACCTGGATATCACGAGTATCTACTATAACAAGACCGCCTTCGAGGAAGAAGGGCTGCCACTGCCGACCGTCGACTGGACGGAAGACGAGTATCTGGTCGCGGCAGAGACTCTAACGATACGCGACGACAACGGTGAGATTACTCGCTGGGGCGGGCAGTTGCGGCCTGGCTTCTGGCTCAGTTATTCCTACCATGTTGAGACACATGGCGGCGAGGTTCGCGACGAGGAAACCAGGATGCTCTGCGGACTTGGCGAGCCGGAAGCGCAGGAAGGGCTCGAATGGGTGCGCAGGAACATGTGGGATACAAACGTCTTTGCCCAGAACAATCAGATGACGGCCACTGGTATCCCCAACATGTGGACCGGCCTGCTGCCCGCAGAAGTCGTGGCCATGGCCGAGCGCAGCGCCGATCAGTTCTTTGCCCTTGCCGAGAGCATTACAGAGTTCGAGTGGGACATTGCCCATATCCCGAGCGGCCCTAAAGACCGTGCCTGCATGGGCCTACCAGACGAATGGGTTGTCTACAAGGGCGTCGTCGAAAGGGGTAATCACGACGAGGTCTGGGAGATGATGAAGTGGCTGACGGGAGACTGGTACCAGGAAAAGATCGCGACCGTGTCGGGCCGCATACCGGGACTGCTGGCCATGGCAGATTCATGGGCAGACACGCTTCGCCAGACCGATCCCCGGCTGGAGCAGGTCCGCCTGGAGACCGTGGTCGAACAGCTGCAAATGGGCTACCCGCGACGCGGCCCAACCTTCCGTTTCCAGCAGATTGCAGAAGAGCTGATCAATCCCGCAGTCGATCAGGTCTTTATAGAAGGCAAGGCACCCGTCTCTATTTTTGAGGAGATTGGCCCTCAGGTAACGGAGGCTCAGCAGGATGCGCTTCAGCGCGCGACCGGATAGGTGGGCACTTGCGATCTGCAGCATGGGCCGATTTTTGGGGCTGCAAGTCTAGCGAACCTATTGATTGAGTAGCAGTTTGTAGGGTGAAGGTCCACTTACCTTCACCCTACAAACTGCTCAGCCGAAACGATAGCCTTGCCTCCCAACCGCGTACACTGCCAAAGTCAGAAGTGATTTACTCCGAGTCGTAACGACCAGAGTCGGTTTGGCGACGGTCCTAAGAAGGAGAGCCAGAAGAGTGACAGCTCATAGCCTGTCAGGTTATTTAAGGCGGCGCTTCACACAGAGAACCGAGGACGTCCTCACCGCCTATCTTTGTTTGCTGCCGTGGATCATCGGCTTCCTTGCATTTACCTTGGGTCCGCTGGTCTTTTCGCTGGTCTTGAGCTTCTTTCGGGCAGATTTGTTCACCCGCAACATCTTTGTTGGGCTCGGAAACTACGTTGATCTGGTTCAGGACCCTCTCTTCCTGAAGAGTCTGCGCATCACTGCAGTCTATGCCTTTGTTTCCGTCCCGCTGGGCGCAGCCACAGCGCTGGCAGTGGCTCTGCTCCTCAATCAGAAGGTAGTAGGGCTTGGCGTCTGGCGCACGGTCTACTACCTCCCCTCGGTTATTTCGGGTGTAGCGGTTGCCGTTCTTTGGATGCAGATCTTTAACCCACGAATGGGGTTGATCAACAACGCTCTCAAAGTGGTCGGAATTGAAGGTCCAAGCTGGATATTTGATTCCACCTGGGCGCTTCCTTCGTTAATCATCATGAGCTTGTGGGCAGTCGGCGCCAACATGCTTCTCTACCTGGCAGGCCTGCAGGGGATCCCTACCCATTTGTACGAGGCTGCCAAGATCGACGGCGCCAACGTCGGCCGGCGCTTTTGGCATGTGACCATACCCATGCTTTCGCCGACGATTTTCTTCAATGTCGTTATCAGCTTGATCGCCGCGTTTCAGTTCTTTACTCAGTCATTTATCATGACAAACGGCGGCCCCAACAATTCAACGCTGAGCATGGTCCTGTTTCTGTATCGGAAGGCGTTTCAGCAGACCCGCTTTGGCTACGCCTCTGCGGTAGCGTGGGTACTCTTCGCCATCATCATCTGTTTTACGCTACTCTTCATTCGCTCTTCAAGCCTCTGGGTCTATTACGCAGGCGAAGAGCGAGATGAATAATACGCCCTGAGGGTCGCGGATTCAGGCCGCCTTGCGATGAATTCAGTACTCGACATAGCCTTCACTAGCAACGCGAAACGAGTCTGGCATCCAGTCTTTCGCCAGTTCGGGTTGCTGGCGCTTGTCCTCCCGGGGGCAAGTCTGTTCCTGATTCCCTGGCTGTGGATGCTCTCCACAGCGGGCAAAGACACAGCTCTGATTTGGAAGACTCCGCCCGTCTGGATTCCCCCTGTCTACCACTGGGACAACTTCATAAAAGCCTGGCTCCAGGGCGATTTCGCTGTTTACTATCTCAATACGTTCTACATCAGCGGCATGAATGTCATCGGCATACTAATATCGAGTGTCCTGGCAGCCTATGCCTTTGCCCGCATTCGATTCCCCGGCCGCGACATTCTTTTCATTGTTGTTCTCAGCACCATGATGCTGCCAAGGCAAGTGACGCTGATTCCCCTCTACATGATATTCAGCGAACTGGGGTGGATAAACACGTTCAAACCCTTGATTGTCCCTCTTTTCTTTGGTGACGCCTTCAGTATCTTCCTTCTTCGGCAATTCTTCCTGACCATTTCCAGGGAGTTGGACGACGCCGCGCTTATCGATGGCTGCCGCCGCTTAGGCGTACTGTTTCGCATCCTTCTTCCTCTTACGAAGCCGGCGCTTGCCGTTGTGGCAATCTTCAACTTTACCTGGGCCTGGAATGAGTTTTTCACGCCACTCATCTATCTCGATTCGCCAAAACTGTTCCCTATAACATTGGGTCTGCACCGCTTCATAGGCCGCGCCCAGATTGATATCCAGTTCTTGATGGCAATGACGATTGTCTCCACTTTGATACCAATTGGGATATTCTTTCTAACGCAGCGCTACTTCATACAAGGTATCGTGATAACGGGAATAAAGGGCTGAAACCAGTAAGCTTGAAGGCGTCAGCAAGACGTCACGTCCGCAGCCTGCCGTAATCCCAAGAGATGGCTTGCCCGGTTGCTTAAGCTGGCAGCCAAACAGATCAAGGAGAACTATCAAATGCAGTCAACCGAAACCGCCGTTCGCGAAGACGGCTTCAAGTCTCTGACCCAAGCGCAGGTTGCCAGCTTCTGGGAAAACGGTTTCCTGGTAGTCGGCAAAGTGCTCGAAGACGATCTTATCGAGGAAATGCGCGAAGAGTACGACGAAGAATTCGCGCTCGGGCGCAGCGGGGAACGGCCTGTTCGAAACCTGGCCGTCTTCGAAGATGATCATGACCACGATGAAGATGGGGAGCAGGAGATGCTCCAGTTCATGCAGATCTCCGAGCACAACGTCCAGTTTCACAAGCTCACCTACCATCAGGGCATACTCGACATCATCGAGGATGTAATCGGACCCAACATTCAGCTGTTCCACAACCAAGGGCTTTACAAACCGCCGCATCACGGGGGACCGATCTTCTGGCATCAGGACAACGCCTACTGGAGGTGCCTTCCCGCGAACCTGGTCAGCTGCTGGCTCACGCTTGACGACGTCGACCTGCACAATGGCGCAATGCAGTTCATCCCCGGCTCGCACCTCCGGCCCATGATCCACGACCAGGCCCAAGGCAGCGACGTCCTTCTCGACATGGGTAAAATGGTCGACGACAACGAGGCCGTGGTTGGTGACCTGCCGGCCGGCGGAATCACTCTGCACCACTGTCAGACTTTACACCGCACTGCGCCCAACACGACCGATCGCCAGCGCCGCGCACTTGCCATCCATTACATGACGCCGGGCACAAAATCGGCGCGCACAGGCGAGACGATTCCCGTCAACTTCAGCCATCCCATGCTGCGCATGCGCGTCTGACCGGATAACGCCTCGCAGCTTGGATTCCGGCAGCCGCAATGACACCAAATGAGGGTAGCCGCGGGACATGACAGACGACTTCCACAGCGCCAGACTCATCAAGTGACTTCGCCAAGCCCTTTCCTGGCGGTGGGCAACTGCACGCTGGACGACGTCGTCACGCCTGATGGCCAGATCTCACCGCGTCAGCTTGGCGGCAATGCCGTCTATGCGGCAGCCGGGATGCGCTTATGGGATGCAGACGTCAGCCTCGTAAGTGTAGTTGGGAATGACTACCCTACAGTGTGGCTGGAACAACTGGCCGCATCAGGCATCGACATTGCGGCGATAACCCAGATTCAGGAGCCTCACCTGCTGCGCTCGCGCGCATTCTACTTCCCCGATGGCAGCCGTACCGACCGCATTGAAGAAGCTCACTCCCTCCTTCCTGCTCATGCCGGCGAGATCATCGATCTCGAAAGCGAATACACCGACACCGGAAGCCCCCTCCATCGCCGCATATGGCCGAGTTTCTGCCCAGACATGACCCGATGGGCGGCTTTGGCCAGTAAGGCCTCCTATGTCCATCTGGCCCCTGGACCACTTCCTTGCAGCCGCGCCAACGCCTCCTTTCTCAAAAAGGTGCGAGGCGACCAGATCGTCATCACCTTCGATTGGCCCTGGTGGGATTGGGACCGGGAAGCAGAGGTGGACTTCACTCTGCTGAAGAACCTCGACTATCTGTTGCCGAGCATTGAGGAACTGACCATCCATGCCGGCGCTTTATTTGCCGATGAGAAGGAAACATTCGAGAAGGATGGACACGTCTTCGAGGCAGCGCGGCGCCTGCTTGCTTTGGGCCCGTGCGGAATCGGGGTGAAGATGGGGGCACGCGGAATGCGTCTGCTTCTGAAACATGTGAAGAACTGGATTCAGATTCCGACCTACCCTACCGAGGCAGTCGATCCGACCGGCGCCGGCGACGCCTTTTGCGGCGGCTTTCTTGTCGGCATGGCCCATACTCGCGATGCCGCGCAAGCCGCCCTCTACGGTGCGGTTTCGGCTTCCTTCATCATTGAAGATTTCGGCGTTCTCCACGCCTTGAAAGTCGAGGCAGAAGAGGCGCATGAAAGACTGCGGCTTCTGCGGGAGCAAATAAAACTGCAGGAAAAGGACGCTTGACAACAAAATGTCGATTTGCCAACTTTGGCGCAGTGCCGGAGCCCGAACAGGACATCTGTCTGGAACACCCTACTGTCGCTTAGGCAACTCATTGATTTCCTTTCACTTTTGTCCGTATCCACACAAGATGAGGAGAACGAAATGAAGTCTACACAGCGTGTGACAAAGCTGCTGCTATGTCTGGCCCTGTTGGGGTCGCTCTTGATTGCTTGTGTCGCGGCGCCGGCGGCTCCGGCCGACACCGGCGCAGCCGCCGAACCGGCCGCGAGTGAAGGGCCGAGAGTGGGAGGAGTCGTGACAGGCTTCGTCTCATCCGACCCAAAGAGTTTTGATCCGGCTGCTATCGCCGGTTGGGATCAAGGAGTCATTGCCCCAAATTTGCTTGAAGGTCTCTTCCGCCTGTCGCCTGACGGCCGGGAAATCGAACCAGCAATCGCCGAAAGCTTCGAGGTGTCCGAAGACGGCAAGACCTGGACTTTCAACCTACGTGCAGGCGCTAAGTTTCATAACGGCCGCGAAATCACCGCGGACGACTTCAAGTACAGTTTTGAACGTGTTCTGAATCCGGAGACAAGGAGCCCCAAGGCCTGGATGCTCTCCATAGTCGTCGGCGCTCAGGCGTTCCAGGATGGCTCCGCCGATGAAGTCAGCGGTATCAGGGTCGTCGATGGGGGAACCTTAGAAATTGAGCTGGCCGAACCGCTGGCTCCCTTCAAGGCGATGCTCGCCAGCATCAACCTGGCAGTCGTGCCGCAGGAAGAGGTGGAAAAGTGGGGCGAGGACTTTGGCCAGAATGTTGTTGCCGCGGGTCCGTTCTCTTTGGGTGAGTGGAACCTCAACCAGGATGTAACGCTCAACGCCTTCGAAGATTACTGGAACGGACGTCCTTACCTTGATGCAGTCAGTTTCCGTTTCATCGGCGATGAAAACACACGCATCGTTGAACTGGATGCCGGGCGGCTGGATATGGCCTGGGTTCCGCCGGCACACTGGGAGCGATTCAGCACCGATCCGGTCTACAAGGAGAAGCTGGGCTGGGCAGAGACCTTCCACACCGATTACATTGCCGTCAACCTCGAGAGGGAACCGTTTGGGACGAATGCCAAACTGCGGCAGGCCGTCCGCTACGCCCTTGACCTGGATGCCATCATTGCCAGTCTGCAAGGCCGGGCCAACGTCGCTCAAGGTCTGCTTCCCCCCGGGCTGCTGGGATACGATGAGGACGCGGTCCTGAACTATCCGACGAACTTGGATTCGGCGAAAGCGCTAATGGCCGAGGCTGGCTTTGCCGACGGCGTGCCCGGCACATTCGATGTCATTCTGCCGCTCTGGGGCAACCTGATTAAGCTGCTCGAAATCTATCAGGCCAACCTGAAAGAGATCGGCATCAACATCGAAATCAAACCGACTGAATTCGGTCCCTATATGGAAGCCCTGGAGTCGGGCAGCTACGATCTTGCCTGGATGTACCGGGTGACCGACTACGCTGACCCGGACGGGTTCTATTTTCCGCTCATGCATTCCGACAATCTGGGCGCAGGCGGTAACTACGCCCGTTACGTAAATGCCGACGTGGACGAAAACATCGCCACCGCACGAGCCACGATCGACGACGCCGAACGCACTCGACTGTACCAGGCCGTAGACGCTCAATTCGCCGAAGACCTGCCCTACATTCCGCTGACCCACAACATTTATGTCGACGTATCGACGCCTCGCGTGCAGAACTACGTACCTTCGCCGATGGATACCCATATGTTTCACCGTGTTTGGGTAGAGGAGTAGGTCACAGAGCCGAGCCCAACGCCCAGGATCTACTCCATTAGTCAACGTGTCAATGAAATGCATGTCACCTGTCCAGTAAAGTCTGGCAGGTGACATGCATCTGGCAAGGGAGGCAGACATGACGACTCAGATTTCGGGCGGCCGGCGAGGAGCTATCGCCGGCATTCCAGTAGCGTACCTCGCAGTTTGGGCAGCCGTCTATGCGGTTGCCTCGATACTTCCCGCAATTCCTCTTGTCGGCGGGGGCACTTTTGGCGGTCAGGAGTTCATCCTGACCCTGGCAGGGATTCTGTTTGGCCCGATCGCGGGCGCGATTGCTGCCACGATAGGCGGACTGCTGGCAAGCTTCATCGGTCCCGCCACAGCGTACTTCGGTTTCGCCACATTCTATCCCCATACAATCGGCGCGTTGGCAGCAGGACTGCTGATGGTGAATACGCGCAATACACGCATCGCGACACTCGTGATCTTTCTGATTGCCCTGATTGCCTGGCCGGTCTTGCCCATGTTTTCGGCAATCGGAGGTTATGTCTACGCGAACTTTGCCTACTGGCCAATGTATATTACGGGTCTGGTCGGACTCTGGTTTTCGCCCTGGGCTGTCAGTAAGATTCGAGAGTTGGAACCTGTGCCCACCTCTATCGGCGTGGCCGTGATTTCATGGACTGCTTACATGATCAACCACGTCTACCTGAGCCTGGGCTGGTCGTTTCTGTTCCCGGAAGGCCCGGAACAGTGGGTGTTTGCCTTTGGGAATTATATACTTGATTAGACGCCCTCTGCCGTGGTAGAATGTATGTACTATATACTCCCACGGCAAGAGGGCAACCATGAATCTCATAGAGCTATTCGAGCGGTTCCCCGATGAACAGTCAGCCCGTCAATGGCTAGAGGACATACGCTGGCCGGATGGCAAACAGCATTGCCCCTACTGCGCCGGAAAGCGCACCTACCACGTTGAAACCGAAAAGCCCATGCCGTACCGTTGTTCGGATTGCCGGAAGTATTTCAACGTCCGCACCGATATGGTTATGGAGGGGAGTAAGGTTCCCCTTCGCAAGTGGGTTATTGCCATCTACCTGATCTCCAGCTCCAACAAAGGTTTTTCCAGCATGGCCCTGCACCGCGCAATCGGCGTAACGCAGAAGACGGCCTGGTTCATGGCCCAACGGATCCGCGAAGGTTGGAACCTGGGCACGGAACCCATGAAGGGACCTTGCGAGGTCGATGAGACGTACATCGGCGGCAAGGAAAAGAACAAGCACGCCAGGAAGAAGCTGCGAGCCGGCCGCGGCGCCGTCGGCAAGGTTCCGGTTGTCGGCGTCAAGCAGCGAGGCGGGAACGTATTCGCTACGCCGGTCGCCAACGTGAACAAGCAGACCCTTACCGGGATTGTACGCGTTGCGGTCGAGGAAGGCGAAACGGTATACACGGACGAGAACAAAGCCTACAATGACCTTTGCCTCTTCTTCGACCATTCCTTCATCAGACACAGCGCCGGGGAGTACGTTCGCGACGGCGTTTCTACGAATTCGATAGAGTCCGTTTGGGCGCTGTTCAAGCGAGGCTATCACGGGACGTATCACAAGATGAGTCCCAAGCACCTGCATCGCTACGTCAACGAGTTCACGGGCCGGCAGAACGCCCGCGGGCACGCCCAGGACGTCCAGATGGCCATGATCGTTAAAGGCATGGAGGGACGCCGCTTGCCGTACAGGAAACTCATTCAGTAGGCCCGCCGACTGGACGAGACCTATTTGACATTCTGAAACATCCGTTATACAGTCGCAGGCAGTTACCCTGGCGAACCACAGGTAACTGCGTACCCAACCCAATGTATCCCTGGAGGCGACATCATGGACACCGCGACTGAAAACCGGAAGAAGCCAAAGCGAAAGCGGGGACGTCCCGCCAAGAACAAGATAGAGGCCATAAAAGCCACGCCCGAAGAGATCGGCCAAGCACTCGTTCGGGCAGCGGAACGTAAAGCGGAGGAACGCAGACTGCAAAAAGCTTAATGAAACGGAGTAACGTTCATGAATGACCTGATGGAGGTAGTCAATCAGGAATTCAGAGACCTTGATCAAAAGCTCGATGAGCGTTTCGAGGTGGTTGATCAAGACATCAAAGGTGTGGAGACAAAGCTGGGCAATTTGGAGACAAAGCTGGACAACTTGGAGACAAAACTGGACAACCGCTTCAATTCTGTCATTACTGAGTTGCAACGCATAAATGACAGGCTCAACGGCATAGACGGACGTTTCAACAACATCGATTCACGTCTCACTAACGTTGAGGACCGATTGTCCAGACTGGAGAAACAACCGGCCTGACATTTAGCCTTCCCTTAGTCAGGACGAGAAAGCCCGCCGGCAATGCCGGCGGGCTTTGTGGTTCCTATCCCCTCTCAAATTCCACGCCTAGAAACTCGCAGCCCCGCCACCGCTCTACAATCTCCAAAGACTTCGTGAAGTCCATCAGAGGTGTGTACCTGACCTCCAGGATACCGTCCTTTGGATGGAAGCGCGCATACTTCACGCTTACGTCCTCAAGCGCACTTCCAAACGTGTTGAGGTAGGCGTCCAGAGTTTCGGGCCGCAGCTGATTCCCCATCGCCATGATTGAGCCCGAAGCGGATATGACGATACATGGATCGCCAGTGGTCCTGCCGCCAGTAGCCGCCGGCGTCGGCTGTGCTTTGAGCGCTGCGACTTGCTCTTCCAGTATGTCTATTCTGGCATTTGTCCTGGTGAGTTGGCGAGAAAACAGTCCCATATCTACCGTCAGGGCTGTGACCAATTTGGTTAAATCTCCCAACGTCATTTCTTCTTGTGCCAGCAGTGCACCAGGAACAAGAACTGCCAGCAATGCGATAACGAGCAAGAATCGTTTCATAGTAGATCGTCCTCCCTATCGGGTAGTACAGTTGGAGTGAGGCAATACTCGCAATGCGCCCACTTTTCCACAACCGTCACACCCGATTACAATGGTGATTCCTCCTGAACCTCCACCGAATTGCTACTGATATTCAACGATTACGCAGTTCTTGATGTAGAAATTGCCCATGAATTTTCCGTCTCCTATCCCCTGAACGGTCACCTGTTCGCCTTCTGCAACTTCTATGAGCGTATCCTCCTGACCGGAAGCTAACTGACAGCCCACACTCGAGATAAGCCTGCCCGCATCAATGTGTAAGGTATATCTGCCAAAGGTCCGGATGATGTTGTCGGCGCGTCCGTGTACTCTTAATGTGACGCCTTCATACTTGCGTTCAGCAGCCAGAAGGTTACTGTCGTAGTCATCGAAAATGTCCCTGGCCGATACGCTAAGGGATGCTGGGGTTGCTGTCGGAGGCCTGCGTGTAGGTCTGCGCGTAGGCCGTGATGTTGCGGTAGGATTGGCTCTGGCTTGAACTCTAGCAGTAGCTGTAGCGTTCGGAGTTGGGATGGTGGTTCGGGTAGGTTGAGGTGTAAGTGAAGGATCTATATTGGTTTCGATGGCCGCTACACTTGTCTCAAGAGCGGCAATGCGGTTTCGTGTACCGTGGTGAAACTGAAACAGGGTGTCAATCCGTTCGGATAATCCTTCAAGCGTTAGCTGACCTTGCGCCTGGAGAATGTGGGGGGAAAGGAATGCTAACACTACGATGAGGAATCCGACGGCATACTTCGCTCTGTGTTTCATGGGGTGCCCCCTTGGTGGACCAGAAGAATGGTAGCCACCACAGCGTCCATTGTCCTTATAACCAACAAGGGGGCGCAATGCGCCCACTCGACGAGTCCTACAAGCTATAGGGACAAACGCTGTGGTGGCTGCTATACTACCATAAATCGGGGCGTCTAATCAAGTATATAATTCCCTTGCCTTTTGGTCGGGAATCGTGCCTGCCCAACGCATATTGTTGACCGTTGTCTCCGTCGTAGTTGGAGCTGCTGTGATTATCGGGTTACATCGCGCTGGCATTCGATTTGCTGCCGGTTCCGGATCCATCCTGGCGGCAGACGAGGAAGAAAATTAGGTAGGCAGAGGCCTGTTTCCACTGGGGCGGCCCCCGCCCGGCAGGAGCAGGGCCCTGAGTCAGGCAATCCTCCGACGAATTTTTTGTCCCCCCAACTGTTTTTTGGCACGACGAACCTTGATTTGTCGCGAATTGCAGGGTCTTTTCGGCAGTATTCCGGCGCATTGTGCGGGCGATTCCTCGCTGTCCATTACGGGCTCGCGCAGTGCTGCCGGGATAACGTAGCATTCAGACAGTTCTTGACAAGAGCCCGTTAAAGAGCCAATTGTCGTTGCAGAGAACCTTACCTTCTACTACTCAGGCTCGAAGGAGCCCGCGCTGCAGGACGTTAACCTGACCTTCCACCGCGGTGAGATCGCGCTGCTTGTGGGCGCAACGGGGGCGGGAAAAAGTACGTTGTACATGTGTCTGAATGGACTGATACCGCACCTCGTACCGGGACGCGTAGGCGGACGAGTAATTATCGACGGATCTCCCACTAGCGAACAGTCAATCTCTGAGCTGGCGCAGAAGGTTGGTTTTGTCTTCCAGAGCCCCGATGTGCAGCTTTTTTCCCATACTGTGAGAGAGGAACTTGCCTTCGGGCCCGAAAACCTAGGACTGTCAGTTCCTGAGATCCTGCGCCGGATTCAGCACGCAGCCACCACAATTGGCATATCAGACCTGCTGGAACGCGAACCTGCCTATCTCTCCGGAGGCCAGCAACAGTCCGTTGCCATCGGCGCGATTTGGGCGATGCTTCCTGAAATTCTAATCATGGATGAGCCAACTTCGAATCTTGATCCGCAGAGCAGCCAGCGCGTTCTGGAATTGATCCGTTCGCTAAACAGTGAGCATGGCAAGACAGTCTTAATCGCTGAACACAAGATTGATGCCGCGGCCCAATTTGCCGACTCGATCCTGGTTTTGAACGAGGGCCGGGTTGCGATGCAAGGTGAGCCGCGTCAGGTCTTCTCCCAGACCGAGAAACTCCACGAAATGGGTTTGGTTGCGCCAGCTGCCGCAGAATTGGCCTTCGAGCTCAGCAAGTACGGTTATACTTTCGAGTGCTGGCCCCTGACCGCCGAAGAAGGAATCCAGGCGTTTGGGCAGCTTCTCTAGTCCCGGAGTGACAACTGACGTCCGAAGCGATTATCACAGTTCGTGACCTGAGCTACTCATATCCCGGTGAGATTTCCGCACTGCGCAGTGTGAATCTGGACATCCTGCCAGGGGAGTTCGTCGCGATCATTGGCTCGAACGGATCAGGGAAGACCACGCTCGTAAAACAGTTCAACGGACTGCTAAAGCCATCGCAAGGTCACGTCCTTGTTGACGGACTGGACACAAGTACTTCGAGAGTATCCGAGCTGTCTCGCATCGTCGGTTTCGTCTTTCAAAATCCTGATCATCAGATATTCGCCTATTCGGTATGGGAAGAAGCTTCATTTGGCCTTAGGCTTCAGAAGCTGGATTCAGAGTCGGTTGAACAGCAGACGAGTGATGCGCTCAATGCAGTTTCACTGGACGGCCTTCGTGAACGGCACCCAAGGGCGCTAAGCAGAGGTCAGCGCCAGCGGCTGGCCACCGCCTCGATTCTCGCGCTCAAAACACCTGTCCTGGTGCTCGACGAACCCACCACGGGGCAGGATTACCTGTCCAGGCGCCAGATCATGGAGTTGGCCGTCGGTCTACATGCCGAAGGACGCACAGTACTGATGGTTACTCACGACATGGCTTTGGTGGCCGAATATGCGACCAGGGTCATAGTCATGCAGGACGGTGAAGTTGCTTGCGACGCCTCTCCCAAGGAAGTTTTCGAGCGAGAAGAGATGCTGAGGTCCACGGGGCTGGATCTGCCCCCGGTGGTAAAAATCGCACGCGGGTTACGGGAGTTTGGATTCTCCGACACTCCTTTGACGCAAGCGGAGCTTGTTGAGACTCTGCTTACAGCCATCCGAAGTTAACTCCCGCCGTCAACCCATTGTGGCTGGACGCTACCATGCCGACAATTGACATACAGTACTTTAAGGAAGATTCCTTCGTGCATCGCCTGCACCCATTCACTAAGATCATCTTCGAGATAGCTGTCTTAGTGACCGCTGCGGCCTTCAATGAACCTCTGTTTCTCGCGGCCGTAATCTTAGCCATAGTTGGTGTAGCCGCGCTTGCGAAGATCCCTGCCAGGAAATTCCGCTATATGTGGGTACTCCTCTATATCGTACTGTTCATGGTGATCACCCAGGGCGTCTGGTTTACCAGCTTTGGCGACTTTGGCGATATTGACGCTGAATTCGAGTGGCTAACGCTCTTTCATCTGTGGCCAGCATGGGCCCCGGGCGGGCCACGAATCCCGGTTATTTTCGAGGGAGCCAACTATGGATTCTCTTTAGGGCTAAGGGTGGTCGCTATCTCGCTTGCGTTCCCGATTCTGGTATTGACCACTCACGCCAGCGACCTCACGAGGTTTTTGTCCCAGATACGCATTGGCTCGTGGAGAATCCCTTACAATGTAATCTTCGTGTTTACGACAGCCTTTCGTTACATTCCCACCGTCAGCCGCGAATTTGATCAGACATTGGACGCACAACGGTCTCGGGGCGTTCACTTTGGGGGCTACAATCCAATTCGCCAGATTAAAGTGGTGTCGACTCTGTTTGTTCCGGTCTTGACCAGCTCTCTCCTGAGTGCGCACGACCTGACCCTTGCGTTGGAGACCCGGGCATTCGGCGCTCCCACCGAAAGGACATTCATTCATGAAGTCCACTGGCGAAGAGCGGACTGGTTGGTGACCGGGTTGTTGATTTTAATTGTTGTTGTGTGCCTCATTCTAGCCAACAGGTACGGCCTGGGCGTTTTGCCCTATACTCCGCAGCGAACCATCTAACAGCAGGTTAGGATTCTACGTTGGAGGATGTCCACCAAGAGCCCCTAAATGCGGAAGGAGCAGTGCCTGATAACCGTGCTTCCCTATAGAAGGTCCAAACAGTAAAATATGTAGTGGCTTCATTGAACCTGAGAACTCAACGGGTTCGGGAAGCGCCGGCCGGCTTCTTCAATGCTCCAATACAGACCAGACCCCTTCATTCCTGCTTTCGCGAACCATTGGACTGCTGCCCCCTGACAGTTCTTGACCAGGGCAGTGTCTTCAAGAGAGGGAACATTACGATGAGCGCTAAATCCAATTTAGAGGATACTGGCAGCCTGGAGGCGTATGTCCGCGAAGGAAAACGCCAGGCCTACGAGTTGGGCAACCGGGGACCGATCCGATTCAAAGACGACGGCACGCTCGACCAGGAGATCATTGATGCGTACTGGCGCTGCGGATTCTACGTGCTTGAAGGCGCCCTGAGCGCGGAAGAGCTCAACGATCTCCAGGAGGACATGGAGGATGCCTTGGCGCGGGCTCCTTACACAAAAGACGCTACGGTCGACGCGCAAGGCCGGCCTGCCATTGGCAGCGAATTGGAGAGGCCGACATTCCGCTTCGCCAAGCCATTGAGCGATCCCTACGGCGGAACAGAATTGGTCAGCGGGCGCCATCCTGCCAAGATGAGCGAACCCGCGCCGCCGGCCGATGCCCCTGACTATGTCATTAACAGCATCGGCAGCCCGCTCCAAATCATGGACTCTTGCCTAAGGCTTTACGGTCACCCGCAACTGTTGGCGATCGCAGAAAGCATCAACGGACCCGACTTCACTCCCTTTACCGAATCTGTCATTGTAAAGCGCGCCGGCCTGGGACCGTCCGTCGCCTGGCACCATGACGGAACGACCCACTGGGACAGTCCCGACCTGGATGAGGGCACGCACGGATTCAACTTTATGGCGCAGCTGTACGGCAGCACAGCCGAGAACGGTGTTTGGCTGCTGCCCGGGTCGCACAAAAGGGGCAAGTTCGACATCAAGGCAATGGTGGAAAGGAATGGCTCCGACCGGCTGCCCGGGGCTGTGCCGATGGTGTGCGAGCCAGGCGACGTCTGCATGTCGAACCGGCAGGCCCTGCACGCTTCGTTCGCAAACACCTCGCCGGACCGGAGAATCACGATCAATTTCGGCTTTCACCGCCGTCGCTCCGTTCTAAATGTCCGTACTGTACACGCCAACCAGGAGGTCGTCTTCGATGAAGAACGGATACGCGAACGGTCGCGCTTGATCGCGCTCGCGATCGACGCCCGGCGCCAGCGCTTCCCCCACGAGCAGACCTACGTCTACCGCCCCTTGGCTGGCGAAGAAGAAGCCAATCGCTGGAGCGAAGCAACTCGCGCAAGCCTCCTTAAAGACTACAACTTGAGAGACCTTGCAATCTGAACTATAGTCAGCCGATTGAAACGGGCCCTGGGTCAACTCACTTTTTTTGTAACTGCCAAGCCATTTTCTGTGTGTACTGTGTGCGGTCTGTCTGGGCGGAATGTGCCGAAAGTATTCCTGTAGCGGGCTAGCGATGGTCGTAGCGGTGAACGTTGGGCATATATGGGAGTTGTCTCTCCTGTCTTGTCTGCGCTGGCATATATTCGGAATGTGCCAAGACACGGGGGTGGGGGGGAGGGGTGAAGCCTGGTCGCCGCGAGACACCAACTTCAAATTCGCCACACATTGCTACGGCGCGGACATAAGGGGGGGCGTTGGGGGGGGGGGGGCCCCCCCCAAAGGGGGGGCCCAAAAGGCC
>JAPPKT010000252.1 GCA_028819675.1 Caldilineaceae bacterium
TCAGTGTACGGGATGCGATCCGGGTCGGGCAGGCGCTGGAGGAGTTCGACCTGCTGTTTTACGAGGACCCGGTGCCGCCCGAGCATGTCGAAAACATGGCCAAGGTGGCACGTCATGTCAATCTGCCGATCGCGGCGGGGGAACGGCACACGCAGATCTACGGGGTGCGCGAACTGATCGAGCGGGAGATTGTGGATGTGATCCAGCCGGATACGGGCCGGGCGGGCGGACTGATGCAGATGAAGAAGATGGCGGCGATGGCGGAGGCTCACGGGATTGGCTTCGCTCCGCACGACGGCTCCTTGGGGCCGGTGGCGGAGATGGCCGCGGTGCATCTGCTGGCGACACTGCCCAACTTTCTGATCCTGGAGCATCTGGAGGATGACGCGCCGCAGCGGTACGAAGTGATGCAGCCGCAGCCGGAGATCGTCGACGGGTCGATCGTTGTGCCGGATACGCCGGGGCTGGGCGTGGATATTGTCGAAGATGCGATCGCCCGCTATCCTTCCACGGGCAACGTTTCCACGCCGCGGCAGGATGAGTACGTCTACTTCCAGGCCAAGTACGGCCGGGCAAAGTGGCTGGAGCAGTAGCAATTTACGACCACCTGATGCCCAAGAGCGGTTCACCCTTCGGGCCCGGCTACCCTCTCAAGAAACATTGAACGTAAGGAGTAGAATGGCAGCCATGTCAGTCCGAACCCACGAGCTTTCGGCGGATGCCAAGAGGAAGTTGCGGTCAGTTTCGACGGCAACGCTAACCAGCCAGCTGCAGAAGCATGGACTGCGCAACACATTTCTAGCCGGGCTGTACCCTTTGCGGCCCGATCTGCGAATGGTGGGTTATGCCTTCACGCTGCGCTATATTCCGGCGCGGGAAGATCTTGCAGATGAGCGTTATGACAATACCAAGAACGTGCAGAGGCTGGCGGTGGAGGCGGTGGGAGCGGAAGACGTTCTGATCGTGGACGCGCGGGGCGACATCAGCGCGGCCTCGCTGGGCCACATTCTGGGGACGCGCATCACACGGCGCGGCGCGGCCGGCTTCGTTACCGACGGCGCGTTGCGGGATACGCCCGGCTTTCGGGAGCTGGAGTTGCCGACCTATATCCGGGCGCCGCACGCGACAACGTCATTTGTGGCCCACCACCCGGTTGAGATGCAGGTTCCCATTGGGTGCGCGGGTGTGGCGGTGACGCCGGGCGACGTGGTCGTTGGGGATGCGGAGGGCGTGGTGATAGTACCGGCCCATCTGGCGGAGGAGGTTGCCCAGGGCGGGTACGAGCAGGAGATCAGAGAAGAGTTCTTTCAGGAGAAGGTTGCGGGCGGCGCCAGCATTGTCGGCGTCTATCCGCCCAGTCACGAGACCCTTGCTGAGTTCGAGCAGTGGCGTCGCGAGAGAGGCGTTTAGCGAGCCTCATGCGGGCGACGGCCTCTTGTGATCGATGACGGGGTCTATCAGGTACCGCAGACAGCCGCGCGTGTCAGGTATTGGGAAACCGGTTCTGAGGCGCTAATCCCCTCGTAGTCCGCGCAGTTCTTCCTCCAACTCACGAATTCTGGCGGTGTTTGCTTTTTGCCTGCCGCGGCCAAAAAAGTTAGCGGCGACGTTGGCCAGAATCGCGGTCAGCATTACCACGATGATTTCGTTGAACAGTCCCCGTCTTTGCTCCTGATCGGCCACAAAAGATGAGATTAAGGCTTCGTCGACCAGTTCACTCTCCTGAGCGAGTTCCTGTAGCGTCATTGTGATCCCGGTTGTCGTGTCACGTAGCCTCGGTCCATCAGTGATTATCTGACTCAGAGCATATAACATCGCCACAATCGTGATTGCATTGAAGATCACCGGCGGCAGCAACTTGCCTTCCATTTCACATCCTCTTTATCCAAGCAGTTCGTTTGAATTTCAGGTTTCAGAGTACTGCATATAGCTATTCTGTGACAACATGCAGGCGGCTGAAGTCGGTAAGAGGCACTTTGGAGTAAGAGACATCCTGTGTGGGCAAAGGATTCATGAGGTCACGGTGTTTTCTGGATAATCCAGGGAGGAACAGTTATTCGCGGTAGATTGTCATGTTGAAACTGGACGCTTGGGGTCTTCAGTGACGGGTCCTGATGATGCCAAGTGGCGAGGCCTCGGCTCTAATCGAATGAGTCCAGAAAAAAGCGCTACCTGAACGTCGGCCGTCTTGTAGGCGAGAGGCGGGACGCGATTGAATAGGAGTTGTCGAAATTGACGACAGGAGTGAACCGCCTTGGGGCAGGCACAGGCAACTTCGGTTCAGTCTGTGACGGTATGGGACAGGGGCGGCCACTCCGCTGTACATGTCACGGGCTTCTCATGGGGTGCGGAGGCGTCAGGTTTCATTGGCGTTTGTCTGTCCTGGAATGGGGAGGCCCATATTGTTGTCAATTTACCAGGGGCACAGCGTTTCAGGAAGCTCCTACGAGGGCACCCACAAGGGGTGCCCCTACGGGGGGTTGGCCGGATGGAAGGAAATTTCAGCGGGCCTTAGTCTCCTCGCAGTACACGCAGTTCCGTCTCCAATTCACGAATCCTTGCGATGTTCGTGTGCTGCCTTCCACGACCCAGATAGTTGGCGATGAAGTTTGCCACAATTGCAACAACCATCACTGCAATTATTTCGTTAAACAGATTTCTCCGCTGTGCTTGATCTGCCGCAAAGGTCGTAACCAGAGATTCATCGAGCAGATCACTTTCCTGGGCGATCTCCTCAATTTCAATCATGATTGCGGTCGAACTGGAGAGGAGCCTAGGCGCTTCAATGACCATCTGGCTCAGGGCATACAACATCGCCACAATCGTTATTGCATTGAAGACCACGGGTTGCAACAGTTTGCCAGTCATTTCCAATCCTCTTTTTTCATGCAGTTCGAATTTGAGAGCCGTTACAAAGTGCCGTAAGCGGCTGCCCAATGCAAACGTGCGGGCGCTGCTTGCCGGATCAATATACTACCAGGGCAAGTGAAGCCCTGGATATAGTGCCAGTATGGCAGGTCAAGGCAAAAGCTCTTCTCAGGCTTATGGCCTCGCAGAATCGAGAGACCGGCCGCGATAGAATACTCTTGTCGTGCGTATTGCGAAAAGAAAGCGGCCCTTGAACGCCGGCTTTCGGGACCCATCAGGATTCCGAAGAATTGTCAGCGGTGCGGAGGCCTCGAGGCGCGTTCGTGCGATGACCCGATACTTGCGCGTGTTTGACGGTTCCGGTTTCGCCAGGGCGCGTGCCCTGGTCGACAGGAAGAGATGAGGTCATGGCCAGAGCGACACGTCAAAAGGCGACCAGTTGAGCCGGAAGAGCTAATCCTCTCGCAGCCCGCGCAGTTCTGCCTCAAGTTCGCGAATCCTGGAGGTATTGGCGTGGTGCCTGCCCCTGCCCAGGTAGTTGGCGACGACATTGGCGAGGATCGCGATTATCATCGTCACGATCAGATAGTTGTCAAGACGCGTGCGCTGGTCGCGGTTGGTGGAGAGGCCAGAGACTATCGAGTCGTCTTCGAGGACGCCGTCTGCGGCGAGCTCTTCGA
Organism: Caldilineaceae bacterium; assembly: GCA_028819675.1. Next base: position 3,549 of record JAPPKT010000252.1, read on the forward strand.
GGGCATGAATGGCATCGGCCGTTCTGATCAAGCGCCCTGAAGTCCCGGTAACAATCTGGAAAAGAGAAAACAGCAACGCCACGATGGTAATTACATTGAATATCACAGGTTGGAGCAATTCGTTCTTCACTTTTGAACCTCCCAGTCCAAGTGTTACTGCCAGCTCATGTCAGACTCAGAATTCAGGGAAATTTGGAGACATTGTATCACCAGAGTAGGTTAGCGTGTCCAGTGGCGTTACGTTGCGTTGGGTCGGAATTCGGTCACAGATGTTCCCTACGCGGTTCAAATGCGATCTCACATTGGTTGGACCTCTCCTTCGAGAAGGAAGGATGGCGCTGGGATGTCAACTGGATATAGGGAGCGAGGCATGCCGCTAGTTTTCCAGCAGGACTTTCAGCAACTCTTTGGCGCGCCGCGATGCCCTCCCGCGATGGCTGATTTCGTTCTTGACCGATGTTGGCAGCTCTGCCAGGGTTCGGCCGCGGTCAGGCAAGAAGAAGACCGGATCGTAGCCAAAGCCAAGTGACCCTCGCGGCGACCTGGTGATGATCCCCTCCAGCGTTCCCGTACAGGTTTGGGGCGCGGCCGCCGGACGCGCGATGGCAACCACACATTGGAAGCGGGCCGTCCATGGGCGGGAATGTGAATGCAGGTCTCTCAGAAGCATTTCGTATCTGTCCCGATCGGTTGCATCGGGGCCGGCATAGCGGGCGGAGTGCACGCCCGGGGCTCCCTGCAGGGCATCAACCTCCAGGCCGCTGTCGTCGGCCCACGTCCACAGTCCGGTCATGCCGGCGTACTCCTGCGCCTTGAGCAGGGCATTGGCGGCGAAGGTGTTTCCGGTCTCGGCTACCTCTTCGCGGATACCGATTTCGTCCAGATAGGTAAGGGTCAGGGGCAGGTCCTGCAAGAGCCTGCTGTACTCCAGGAGTTTTCCCTGATTGTGCGTCGCGACTAACAGCTTTTGTTCCATTTCAGTTCCCAAAGGATCGCGGGTGCCGCACATGCCGTGTTGTCTTTCCACTGCGCTGCACTTCACACAATCAGATATAACACAGCGGGCCCGGTTTGGTTAAAGGAGCCTTCGTCTCTTGCCATTTCGCTGGTATGGGGCTATGATACACGCCGTCGGCAGAGCTACCTTCAAGTGACTCTTCAGCACCCCAAGACAGGAGAGGTTCTTCGTGTCGTATCACCCGTTACGCATTTTCAGCGGTTCTGCCCACAAGGAGCTGG
>JAPPKT010000642.1 GCA_028819675.1 Caldilineaceae bacterium
CGTGCGAAACCCATGGTGGCCCGGGAGAGAACAATCTCCCATTCAGAGGCCGGATCACTACTGTCCCGCTAATTTTATATTAGAATCAACTGGTTAGAAGTGGGCGGTTCGCCATTCAGGCGTGGCGGGTTGGTAAGTAGTTGTAATAATGGTGTTTTCTCGAACAGGGTCAGGCTCAGGATCTGTAGGATCGTATAGAGTTCCGCCTCGATTCCGAGCCGCTTGCGGATGATCGCCACCAGCACGTAAACCGAGATCGCAATCCAGATCTGCGTCTTCACCGCATTCTCCGTGGTGCCGAAGGACGACTTGATCCGAAGGTGCTGCTTGATCCATTTGAAGAACAGTTCCACCGCCCAGCGGTGCCGGTACAGTTCCGCCACCGTCGCCGCCGGGATCTCGAAATTGTTGATCAGGAAGCTGAACCCCTTGCCGGATTCGGGGTCCCGGTACCTGACCCGGCGCAGGGGTTGCGGGTGGTGGTCCGGGGTGTCGGTGCCGGTCAGCACGATGGTCTGGTCGCAGAGCACGCCCGACGCCGGGTCGGCGTCCCGGGAGTGGCGCCGTCGGAAACGGGTGTTCTTCTTGGCGTGAATGACGAAGAAACTGCCGGCTCGGTGCAATGCGCACAGACGCTGGAAGTCCAGATAGGCGCGGTCCATCACGTAGAAGGCACCGGGTTCCGGCGACAGCAGGTCAAGGGCCTTCACGTCGCCGACCTTGCCGTGCGTGATATGAACAAAGGCCGGAATCGAGCCTTACAGGTCAAGTAATGTGTGCAGCTTGACCGCCGACCTAGTCTGGTGGAACAGCGCCCAGGCGAACAGCGACAGGGACAGGTCGAGAGTCGAGGAGTCCAACGCGAACACCGGGCTGTCGAGTCCAGGCCCGGGTCCTCGTCGGCATGCAACGGACGGGTGATGCGGATCAGTTCCTGGGCGAACTCCGCATAGATGCGCCAGTCCCGTGCTGGTTGGCGCGAGCCAGCGTGGCTCGGGCCACCGCGCCTCGAATCCCCATGTGATAAAGCTTCGGCGCCTGGGCGCGCAGGCAGACCTCGATGTCGCGCAGGCTCTCGCGATGGGTCAGTTGCGCGAACGCCATGCAGTAGAACTGGCTGGAGCAGGGAAAACTCTTGACGTAGCGGTTGCCCTGATGGCGGGCGACGCAGGCATGGAACACGTGCATCGGCAGGTGATTCATGAGTTGTGCGAAAATCAGACTTCCCGTGTGCATGACGGACCTCCGGGTGAAAACAGGTCCCCCATTCTTATGCCGGCAGATTCAAATAAGAAACTCCTAATATGGGCCCTTTATCACAATATAATCAACATGTTCTGATACACTGGAATCACTTTTACGGGACAGTAGTGAGGCCGGATATATGTGTGCAACCGATCGACCCCCATGTCAACTTCGGACTTGCAGGGAGGGGACGAACCATATATGAACCTGCGCACGGAATTGCGGAGATCGCGCGCTCGGTCTATGATGGGGGGCAAAGCATGAAGGGGGAAGTCCGATGTCGGAGAATCTAGCTACACTTCGAGGGTGCGTCCATTTGCCCGATCTTGGCTGCTGGTCGAGATTGATGCCATGCCAGTTCATGCTTCCAGGGTTGGCCGCGGGGCTCTTGCTGTGCACGACATTCATCCCGGTGCATGCCGACGAAACTGAACAAAACGACGGGACGGAAGAGATCACCGTCACGGGCAGTTTCATCAAGCAGGACGCCAACGACGCCTCCATGCAGGTGGTCACGATGGACCGAAGCATGCTGGAACTCCAAGGCTCGCCCTCCATGGTCGACTTGTTCAAGAACCTGAGCGCGAGCCACGGCATCCTCGGCGAAAACAGTAGCTGGTACGGCACCGGCCAACTCGTGCCTGAATCCGTCTCCAACGTGAACCTGCGCGGACTGGGTGCGTCGCGGACGCTGGTGCTGATCAACGGCCGCCGGCAAGTCTACGTCCCAAGCCGCCTGATCGGCGGCCGATACGTGGACGTGAATGCAATCCCCCAAGTGGCAATCGAACGCATTGATGTCCTGAAGGAAGGCGCAGCGGCAATCTACGGCTCGGACGCGATGGGCGGTGTAGTCAATTTCCACACGCGCAAAGATTTCGACGGGTTCGAGCTAAGTGCTTCGCATGATTCCTTCGAGGACGCGGGCGACAGCACGATCGCGGGCATCTGGGGAGTTGACGTCGGCGACAACGCCCATCTCGTGGTTGCAGCAGAACACTACCGACGGCAGGAACTGCAGGCTGGAGAACGCGATTGGGGTCTGCGGGAGTACAGGGGTACGCAAAACGGCAACGGCTGGTCCAGCGTAGGCAACCCGGGAACTTTCTATCGGTTGAGTAATGAGGAGACACGTGTCGTCGACGGGGGCGAGACCGCCGGATTCAACGATCCCCGCTGCGAGGAGTTCGGTGGATACGAGTCGGGGGAACCCGGTGATGATCTAGACGATGTTACGTGCCGCTTCCGCTACAGCCAGTTCGACAACCTGATCGAGAAACAGGACCACACCCGGATCTTCGCGGAACTCAATGGCGAGTTCGAGACCGGCATGGCCTATCACTTGGAGGCTATGTATTCTGAGGCAGACATCCCCGAATGGCGCAACACTCCCTCCTACCCTCCGTCCGCCTGGGCAAACGTCGATGAGGTCAACCTCATTGCATCAGGTCACCCCGCTTACGTTACGCTGGTCGAGACTTTCGGAGATAACGGAGGCGCCCCCTACGGCTACGGCTTCAGTGGCCGGACGGTCGGAAACGCGGGACCCGCACGGTTCCTGAAGAGGGAATCGGAGACCTGGCGTATGTCGGCGTCGATCAATGACGAGATCAACCTGTTCGGAGATAACCCATACGAATACGATCTGGGCTTCTCCTACTCGCATTCCGAGAGCATCGTGGGCCAGCCCGCAGAATATATCTACCGACGCTTCCTCGCGTACCGCGGCTTCGGCGGCCCGAACTGCGGCGTGGAAGTGTTGCCGGACCGTATGAAAAAATCCGGTTTGAAAGTCCACAACCCTGACAGCAAGAGCCGCGGAGTCGGCGACTGCATGTACTACAACCCCTTCAGCAACGCGCTGCAATACTCTCAGCAACCGGGTGCCGAGTTCTCCACGCGCCTCAATCCCTACTACGACGAAACGCAAGCGAACAGCCGGGAGCTGCTCGACTGGCTGGTCGGCAGCGAGATTTCCCTAGACAGCGAGGCGGACCTGTACGTGTTCGACCTCACCCTGACCGGGGACGTGGGTGAGGATATGGGCAGTTTCGCCACTGGCTACCAGTTTCGCCGCTTTGAGGCCGAAGCAACCCCGAACCGGCCCGGCGATCTCAGCATCAACCCATGCCGGGTGAACAAGGATCAAGCCCCCAGCGCGTCGGATGAGCAACTGGACTGTGCCGAGCAGAACAAGAACCTAGACACTGAGATCACGTTTACGGACGGCCAGATCGGCACGTTTGGGTTTGTCAACGGAAACTTTCCCTACTCTACGCACCAGACGACCCATTCGTTCTTCGGCGAGTGGGCCTACGACGTCAGCGACACGATGAGCATGCAGCTCGCCGCCCATTACGAAGAACACGACGAGTCCAACACATTCGACCCGAAAGCCGCGCTACTCTGGGACGTATCGGATTCGATTACTCTGCGCGGATCGGTGCAGACGACGTTCCGTGCCCCTTCAGTAGACGACTTGAATGAAGATGCGTACTATCGGCAGGAATGGGTCGACGGCGCCTACAAGCCGATCGAGGTGCGCGGAGATAAAGGACTCGACCCCGAGGAGGCACTGACGTACAACATCGGCATGTTCGCGGAGTTCGGCAGCGGCGTGGAGTTGACGCTAGACTACTGGAAATACATTTTCGACGACCCCATCACGGCAACCCCTCATGGCTCCATCATCACCACCTACAGGGACTACTGGTATGACTATAACGAAGAGACAGGAAAGTACGAAACCCACCTTAAAAACAGTATTCAAGACCCCGCAACAAGCAACTCACCGGTGGACGACCTCATCGTCTGCGCGGCAGGAACCGGGCCTACTTCCGAAGGCAAGCCGTACTGCCAAATCGAGACGGTCCGCACGCAGATGATCAACGGCCCGACCATCCGCACGTCCGGACTAGACTTCAATGTCAGCGGCCGCCATGACATGCAGCAGGGCGTCTTCTCATGGGGACTGGGCGGCACCTACCTATTGGAATACGACGTGGACGCCCTGAATTTCAGGGGGATCCAACTAAGGGACAGGATCGAAGCCGCCGGTTATTACAACAACCCCACTGACTTCGACATCCCGCCGCTGCCGCGTCTCAAAGGGCACGGCTTCGCCAGTTACGCCTCGGGAGATTGGACCACCAGCATCTACATGAACTACATCTCCTCCTACGACGACGAAAAGAACACGAACCACTACCGCGACATCGACAGTTTTGTCACCCTGGACATCGGCCTGCGCTGGGAGCCGCCGGCCGGGAACACGGTGCTAACACTCACCATCCACAACATTGCAGACGAGGATCCCCCGGCAGTGGACTGGGAGGTGGCGCACGACAACCTCACCCACGATGCCAAAGGCCGCCGGTTCAAACTAGGCTTCAAGTACAGTTTCGGCGGCTGACGCAGACCACCGTCCGGGTCAGACCTGGGCTTCCACCAGTTCCCGCTCTACCTGTTCGATCGAAATGTGGCGCAGGTCCTTACCGAGGACCTGGTACAGCACATGCTCGCAGATGT
>JAPPKT010000078.1 GCA_028819675.1 Caldilineaceae bacterium
ATCCGCGGGTTCGGGGTTCGAATCCCTGGTGGGTCACTCCGGAGCGGGAGGACTCATTCGGGTCCCCTGCTTTTTTGTTGGAATGGTCTCACGGTTTCTCAAGAACTGTACGAACCGGTGGCCTCCATAGTCGTGGACTGACAATTGACCGGCCTACAAATCAGAAACCCGCTGCTGTGAAAATTCTTGGCAGCGGGTTTCGAAGTGCATGCGGTTGGGAAACCACTTGTCTATTCACGGCGCAGCTTGCGCCGCGTTTAGACACAGTCCCAAGCAGTTCACTTACCTTGTCTCACGGTAAACGACATGCTTGCGCAGAACCGGATCGTACTTCTTCAACTCCAGTCTCTTGTCGTTGTTTCGACGGTTTTTTGACGTCAGATAGAGATGATGGCTCTCAGTGCTGCGCATCTTCACGAGCTGACGTGGTCCTTTCTTGGCCATTTTTGCCTCCGATTCACTGCCTGAGGTCAACGGTTTTGTTGCCCCTCAAGGACAAGCGAAATGAACACCTCAGATTCCAGCCAAAATCGCCGTCGGTTGGGAGACAATTTTGGAAAACTGGGAAAAGAGCGGCAGGTTGCCCTCTCTACGAACTAGACAGCTGCCGGTCAGAATTATAGACTTTTCGAGCCCGTTCAGCAAATTCCACAGGTTTGAGATGCAAAAGAATCTGCCCGCACGGCTGCCGTTGCCCGCTCGCCGATTTCCGCTACAATGGATAGCAGTCAGGTGAAGGCGATTGAGAACACAAGCAGCGAAAGTGCAAACAGGCCGTACCCGGCACGGAATCGTGTAGCGGCGCGAAGCCGGGTCGTCCGGATAATTCTGAGATAAAGGAGCTACGATGACACAACCCGTACGCGTGGCCCTGATGGGATTGGGGCAGCGCGGACTTCAGCATTTGAAGTCGCTGTGGGCACTCCAGGCGCAGGGCGCGGTCAGGCTTACAGCACTGGCCGACGCGTTTACCGCAAATCTGGCAGCGGACAAGATCAGTAGCTACGTGGAGGGCTATCGGCCAGACGGCATAGTGCATACAACCAGCTTCGAGGAGCTTCTTAGCCAGGATCAGGAAGTCCTGTATGTCTGCATTCCGCCCAATGTCCACTCGGGCGAGGTTGTGCGCGCGGCCCAGGCTGGCCTGCATCTTTTCGTCGAGAAACCGATGAGCCTGTACCTGGATGAGGCCATGGAGATGGAGGCGGCAATTGACCAGGCAGGCGTGCTCTCCACTGCAGGTTTCCAGCAGCGCTTTGACTGCCGCCATGAAGCTGTCCATAGCCACCTCCTCAAGGGAAGACGGCCCTTGATGGCAAGTTACACCTATCACGGGCCACTCGAAGGGCACAACGTCAAGCACCATCAGACGGAGCTGCACGGCGGGCCTGGTAACAGGGTGTGGACGGCGAACCGGGCCTGGAGCGGCATGACGGTTGTTGAAGGCGGCATCCATCTCCTCGATCTGTGGCGCTACTGGTTCGGCGATGTCGAGTGGGTACAGGCCCACTACCAGCACCGGCCGGTTGATGAGGTAATTAATAGTGCTGACAATCCCTACACCTACAGCGCTCTCTTCGGCTTCGCCGGAGGCGCGGTAGGCACGATGACGCTATCGCGCTTGCGAAGGGTCTACGCCGACTTTATGGACCATCAAGTCCTGTGGACGGAAGGGCGGGCCGAGATCTGCTGGGAGGGCGTCACGATATACGAGTACGACGGGCCCTATCCGCCATCGCAACCGCCGCCACAGGGTGCCGTCACGAAAACGCTTTTCGAAGGGCGGGGAGGGGACGATACCTTTGCTATCAGTAAAGTATTCATTCGGGCGATCGCAGAGAACCGTCCTGAGCTGATTCGCTCGCCTTTCGGCGATGCCATGAACAGCCTGGCTGCCGTTATCGGGGCGAACGTGTCGGATGAATTGGGCGGTGAAAGAGTGGACGTTGACCAGTTGCTGAGCGCTGACAGATTCGCTGCATTCAGACAAAAGCCCGACTAACGCACAGAGAGGAATGACATCGATGAACTTTCTTATCTACCCCGGGCTAACACCTGACGAGCTGGAACAGGTGCGGGCCGTGTCCCCCGAACTGGAGTTAGTCAACGCGCTGACCGAGGAAGAGGCTCTCGCCGCGATTCCCCAAGCCGTCGGTATGTATGGAGACCTGACACCGGCCCTGCTGGAGCGGGCCGAAAGCCTGCGCTGGCTGCAGACGCCGATCGCCGGTCTGGAGCACTACATGTTCCCTGAGCTGGCCGAGAGCGACGTCGTGGTAAGCAACATGGCCAAGATCTACAGCGATATGATCGCTGACCATGCATTCTGCTTCATTCTGATGTTCGCGCGCGGGATACATCTCTACATGCGTCGCCAGATCCGGGGCGAGTGGCAGAAGGGGACGCCCGTGCGCCATCTGGGGGACTGCACGCTCGGTGTGATTGGGCTCGGAGGAATCGGATCGGAACTGGCCCGGCGGGGTAAGGCGCACGACATGCATGTCATCGCAGTCGATGCACGGCCCGAATCGGCGCCGGGGCGCAGCCTCGACCTCGACGCGCTGTGGCCGCAGGAGAGGCTGCACGACCTGCTGGGCGAAGCGGACTTCGCGGTCAGCTGCGTACCGCAGACGCCGGAAACGGTCGGTTTAATCGGCGCAGCAGAGATCGGGAAAATGAAATCGTCGGCATATCTGATCAACATCAGTCGCGGGGTCGTCGTCAGGCTGGACGCGCTGGTTGCGGCCCTTGAGGCGGGCGCAATCGCCGGCGCCGCCCTGGATGTCTACGAAACAGAGCCGCTGCCGGCGGAGCATCCCCTTTGGAAAATGGAAAACGTTATTCTGACGCCCCATGTCGCTGCCGACAATCCCCACGTTCCCCAACGGCGCATCGACACACTGCGCGACAACCTGCGCCGCTATCTTGCGGGCGAGCCTGTTCGCAACATCGTAGACAAGCGCCGCCTGTTTTAGGCGCGACCTCTTCGGCCAATGCCCGGGTTTCTGAAGGGCCGGCCAGTCTCGTCAGATGCCGAGATAGGCCTCCGCTACCTGTGGGTTGGCGAGAAGGTCGCCTGCAGCGCCGCTCAGGACTATGTTCCCTGTTTCGAGAACGTATCCGCGGTCGGCAACTTGCAACGCAGCCTGGGCGTTCTGTTCCACGAGCAGGATTGTTGTGCCCTGGGCATTGATCTCGCGAATGATCTGAAAAATCTGTTGCACGAGGAGCGGCGCCAGCCCCATCGAGGGTTCGTCGAGTAGGAGAATGCGGGGACTGCTCATGAGGGCACGCCCGATCGCCAGCATCTGCTGTTCGCCTCCTGAGAGCGTACCGCCCGGCTGGCTGAGGCGCTCCTTCAGGCGCGGGAAGAGTTCAAAGACGCGTTCCAGGTCATGGCGGATGCCGTCGGTATCGGTACGAGCGAAAGCGCCCATCGCCAGATTCTCCTGGACCGACAGGCGGGCAAAGATCTTTCGCCCTTCCGGTGACTGCGAAACGCCCAGCCTGGCTACCTCGTGGGCAGGCATTCTGTCTAGTCGAATACCGTTCTCGCGGCCGGGATGGGAACTGCTGCCTCCCCCTTGCGGGCTATCCTGAAAGTAGATTGCGCCGGCGCGGGCGGGCAGAACGCCGCTGATGGTGTTGAGCGTGGTCGTCTTGCCCGCGCCGTTCGAGCCGATGAGCGTTACCACTTCACCTTCATTCACGCTCAGGGAAATGCCCTTTAACGCGTGGATATGTCCGTAGTAGGTGTGGACCGAATCCAGGATCAGCATGCTTCAACCGTTCGCCGGCCTGGCCGTTTCCTGCACGGCTACCTCGGGACCAAGGTAAGCCTCAACTACGCGCGCGTCTGCGCGGACCTCTTCCGGCGTTCCTTCGGCGATCTTCTCCCCGTAATCCAGAACGGCAACACTTTCTGAAATACTCATCACGACCTTCATGTCGTGCTCAATCAGAAATACCGTGATCCCCTTCTCGTCGCGTAGCCTGTGGACGAGCTCCATCATGCGGTCGGTCTCGCTCGGATTCATGCCGGCAGCCGGCTCGTCCAGGAGCAGCAGACGCGGTTGACTCCCCAATGCCCGCGCAACCTCAAGCAGCCTCTGGTCCCCGTATGGCAGGTTGGTGGACACGACCTCCTCGCGGCCGTGCAGGCCGACGAAACTGAGCAGCGCCCTGGCAGATTCTCGTGCCGCGTGTTCCTCTTCCTGTTGGCGACGCGTGCGCAGGACCGCGCTCCAGTGGGACGCGTGCAGCCGCAGATGCTGGCCGACCAGGACATTCTCAAGCGCGGTCATTCTGCCGAAGAGGCGGATGTTCTGGTATGTACGCGCAACGCCGCGGTCCGTGATCTCGTCCGGCCGCAGACCGATTAGCGAGCTGCCATCGAACAGAATCTCGCCCACTTCCGGCCTGTGCAGGCCCGTCAGGCAGTTGAAGAGAGTCGTTTTGCCCGCCCCGTTTGGGCCGATCAGCGACGTGATAGACCGCTCTGCAATTTCAAGGTCCACATTGTCGACGGCAGTCAGGCCGCCGAACACCTTGGTGACGCGTTGTAGGCTGAGGAGGGCCGTCATCTGACCTCCTCCTCTCCATTGGCAAGCTCCGGAGAGGCTTCCCCCTGCTCCCCTGAAACAAGCCCCTCCACAAGTTCACCGCTGTCGTCAAACCCCGCCTCATCAGGATCGGTGCCTTGCGTGCGGCGGCGGGCCGAGGGAAGGATACCGGCAGGACGCACGATCATCATGATGACCAGAAGGGCGGCGA
>JAPPKT010000545.1 GCA_028819675.1 Caldilineaceae bacterium
AGTTCACAGACTCAATCCCAACCTGCCGCTACGCCTGTGCCGCCGGCGGCCACGGCCACGCCTGAGGCGCCCACGGTTACGATAGGCAATGTCCTCATGAACGTGCGGGGAGGTCCTGGCACTAACTACAATATCATCGGCACGGCTTCACCTGGTCAGAAGTTCCTGATTACCGGCAAGAACCCCGGGCTGGGCGACTGGTGGCAGATTGACTACAGTGGGCGCACCGGGTGGGTCTTCGGCCAGCTGGTTACGGCGACAAACGCAGAAACTGTGCAGGTAGCCTTGGTCATCCCGGCGCCTCCGCCGCCGACTGCCACGCCACCTCCGCCAACGCCTGTTCCCGTTCCGACGCAGCCGCCGGCGCCTCGATTCCCTTATTCCCTAATTGACAGAGGAAACTGTCCTCAAAATAGGCAGCAGACGTTCTTTGAGGGCCTCGTTCTTGACAGAAATAACAACCCCAAGAACAACGTATGTCTACACATTGCTTTTGGCGGTCCTCGGAACACCAAATGTACCGGGTGCGGAAAACCTACGGGGAATTGGGGGTTTTCTCCCTTTGGAGGCCCAGCTAATCCAGGCACATTCGTTGAAATTTTTGTAGTAAACTGTCCTGCTTCGGGGTGGGACAATCCAAGAAGTCGTACTAAGGACTTTTCCAACCTTACGCCTCTATCTGAGAAATGGTCGAACACGATAAGCAGTAGTGTCGGCTGCGTCAACATTACTTTCAAGGAAAACTAGAGAGTCTGTCTGGCGCGAACACTAACTGCCTTGGCTGAGTCAAGATGTGGCCAATTGCCTGGGAGTCTGATCGAACACTGTGAAACGCGCAGTACGTGAAACTTTGACGCTTTGGGCCGGCCTGCTGCTCTGCGGCGGACTGGCTCTTTTGCTGTTGGCGCCGAATCCGAGTCGCCAGTTGCTCTGGTCTCTGACGGGCGAGGCGGACTTTTTGCCCCAGATCAAAGGGCTTTCTGATCTGGCCGGAGGCATGCTCCGCCCGTCGCTGGATCTTGCTCCGCAGGAAGTAGGGGAGCATGCCGGCGTTTCACCGTTCGGGGTGAATGTCTTTCTTGAGCAGGAGGTCGAGCCGGTCAAACGGGAGCAGGCAATGCAGTTGGCGGCACAGGCGGGTTTCAGGTGGCTGCGGCAGGAGTTCACCTGGGAGGACATCGAAGTTCACGGCAAGGGCGACTTTGAGGACCGCCGCCACGAGCCGGCCCGCTCGGCCTGGGATAAGTATGATCACATCGTCTCGCTTGCCGAACAATACGACTTGCAGTTGATCGTCAGGATCTCAAATCCGCCGGCCTGGAGCCGTGCCGAAGGCAACGACGCCGGTTCGTACGCGCCGCCCGACAGTTACCGGGACTTGGCTGATTTCGCTGGCGCCGTGGCCGCTCGTTACAGAGGCAGAGTCCGGTACTACCAACTGTGGAATGAACCCAATATCTACCCCGAATGGGGGAACGCTACCATTGATCCAGAAGCGTACGTCGAGCTACTCAAGGCAGGCGCCGAATCGATCCGCGCCGTGGACCCCGATGCCGTGATAATCGCCGGCGCTCTGGCCGCGACCGTCGATATGGACGGAACCACCGTCCCTGGGCGCAGCTTCTCGGACCTGCTCTTCCTGCAGAGAATGTACGATGCGGGCGCGGCGCCTTACTTCGACGTGATGGCCACACAGGGCTACGGGCTCTGGTCCGGGCCGACCGACCGCCGCATGCACCCGCGGGTTATGAACTTCGGCCGGCCGCAGTTCATTCGCGACCTGATGGTTGCCAATGGCGACGCGCACAAGCCAATCTGGATCAGCGAGATGAACTGGAACGCGGCCCCGGTAGAGGTCGAGCCGAGATATGGAAGGGTTAGTCTGGAAGAACAATCAGCCTACCTGCCTCTGGCCTACGAACGCATCCTCAATGAATGGCCCTGGCTGGGCGTCGCCAATGTATGGTACTTGAAACGGGCCACAGATCTCTGGGAGCAAAATCGACAGCCGGAGGCCTACTTTCGTCTTCTTGCACCGGATTTCACCCCGCAGCCCGTCTACGGGTCGGTCCAGACGTATATTGCCAGCGTGGACGGCCAAGACTGAACGATGTTGAGGATGACGGCGCGACCGTCTCGCTTGCGCTTTGCCATCTTCGTTTCCATTCTGGCGATTGCCGCATACGTTCGACTCTATTGCCTCACCTGTTCTTCTCTCTGGCACGATGAAGGTAACTCGTGGGCCGTGGCGCAACGCAGCCTCGATCAGATTGCCCGAGACGCCGCAGCCGACATACATCCTCCCGGCTACTACTGGATGCTGAAACTGTGGTCCGGCCTGTTTGGCTTTTCAGCCGGGGGCATTCGAAGCCTTTCCGCGCTGTCGGGGATCCTCACGGTGGCGGTAGTTTACCGGATCGCACTGGAGATAGCTCTCGGGTCCGAAGAGAAACGGCGCCCTTTCGCACTCCTCGCATCCTTTTTGGCGGCCCTGAGTCCCTTTCAGGTGTTCTACAGCCAGGAAGCGCGCATGTACGCACTGCTGGCCCTGGAAGGTACGGCACTGATGTGGGCGCTTCTCGCCATGAGAAGACGAGTTGCCGCGCAGGGCCTTAGCTCTTCAACTGCAAGTTATGCGGCACTCTATCTGCTTGCGGCTGCGGCGGGGCTGTGGACGCACTACATCTTTGGCGTGCTCATTGTGGCGGCGGTGGGAACTGCCGTGTGGTGGTGTCTGGGAAACAATGGGCAGCTACCTGCAGACGGTGGCGAAACGGACCCCGGAACGTATAGCGGAGCATCTGACCGGTGGAAGGCATTTGTTCTCTTTCTCATCCTAAACTTTCTGGCGTTTCTAGCCTTTTTGCCCTGGCTGACTACGGGTATTGACAGGCTCCTCAGCTGGCCCTCCCAGGATGGTTTCGTCGATTCGCTCGAAGGACTGCGCGTGACACTGCAGACCATTGCCGTCGGGACGATACGGACTGGCCCACAGTTGGCGTGGGGTTGGCTTATTCTGGTCGCGCTGTTTCCCATTTGCGGTCTCTGGCAGTTGCGTCGCTCAGGCGCGGGCGCGGCCTTGCTTCTTTGGTTGCTACTACCCGTAGGAGTGATGTTCAGCTTTGGCCTTGTCAGTCCCTCGTTCATGAAGTTTCTGCTTGTTTTGTCTCCGGCCTGGTGCCTGGCGGTGGCCGCCTGTCCTTCGTTGCTGGCAGACGGGCCAGGGTCAACTCACCTGCTGGGCTGGCGTTCCTCAGTGCAGATGGATGAGCGGATGGGAAATGCGACAGCAATTCGACAGCCGCTGGCATCTGTTGCGACCGGCTCAGTCGCCGTTCTGGCCGCCGCACTCGCAGCAACCGCGCTCCCTGCCTACTACGCCGACACGGCCGCGCGCGACAACTACGCCGGAATCGCCAGCACTGTGGCTGCGCTAGGAGACCCAGATGCGGACCTGGTCGTCCTCAATGCCCCGGGGCAGGCGGATGTCTGGCGCTTTTACGACGTTGGGATTGAATATCTGCCGTTGCCTGCGGAGAGGCCCCCCGACCGAGCCAAAACTGAGGAAACCTTGTTGGAGCAAACAGCGGACCGTCGACGAATCTTTGCCCTCTTCTGGGCGACAGAGCAGTCCGATCAGGAGAGAATCGTTGAGAACTGGCTGGGAAGACACGCCTTCAAGGGGTGGGAAAGCTGGCAAGGTAATGTGCGATTCGCTACCTATTCAATGCCGAAAAACCTCTCATGCATGGCGCTGGAAAGGCCTCAAGTTTTTGAGGACTTTGCTGAACTCGCCGAATTTTGTCTCTCGGAGGGTCCGCTGGCCGCGGGTGATACCCTCATGGCGGGCCTACGTTGGCGACCGCTCAGAACACTCGACAGGCGTCTCAAAGTAAGCGTGCAACTGTTGGATTCCCGCGAACAGGTAATTGTTCAGCGCGATGGTGAACCGGCCGGCGGGTCGATGCCGACTACGGTCTGGCAGAAAGACGAAATCGTGGTTGACCACCATGGGCTTACTGTTCCGTTTGGCACGCATCCTGGTGACTACCGCCTAATCGTCGCGGTCTATGATGCCGAAACCGGCTCACGGATCCCGGTCCAATCCGGCGATGCAGTCGAACTTGCGAGGTTAGAGCTGATCCGTCCCAAGCAGACGGTTCCGATGTCGATAGTGCCAATTCAGCACCGTACCATTCTTGATTTTGGCAGATTGGAAGCTATTGGATATGACTACCATCGTAAGGCGTTTGCCCATGCGCCATTGACGGCTATCCCTGCGGGAGAAATGGTCCAGGTTACACTGTATTGGACTGCGCCTTCACCCCTCCCTTCCGACTGGCCGGAGGACCTGAGAATGAGACTCCTCCTCGGCGGTCAGTCCATTGAGGTTCCCTTGGCAGGTGGCAGCTACCCAACCAGCCAGTGGCGCGCCGGCGAACTCGTCCGGAGTACCTTCGAAATCCGATTCGATGGTTCGGACCCCTTTCTGTGGCTGGAAGTCGGAGACATTCGAAAACGCATGGGCCGAATCCCCTACGATGGGTAGTGACGGAGCGCCTCCAGTGGACCCCAGTCTTGTGGCGGAGAAGTCAGGCACGAGGTCAGATCCTGCGGTGGTCGCGGGGGGTGGCTTCGCGGCACGACATGGGCGGGCAACCGGTGGCACAGGCAGCTCGCCGGCGACGCGGCGCCAACGTGGCATGGCATGGTGTAGAGGGGGGCGTTGCGGGGGGGTTACCCCCGCACAAGGGAGGGCCGAAGGCCCGACC
>JAPPKT010000338.1 GCA_028819675.1 Caldilineaceae bacterium
GGATCCGGCCCTGCGCGTCGATGCCAGCGGCTACTTCTACGGCGATGATCTGATGGGCGCAACCGGGGCGGGCAGGTGGATCAACTACGTTTTCCGTCATCCGGAAACAGGCGAGAACGCCCGCAAACTTACCTGGGTCGTGCGCCATGACGGATTGCTGTTCGCTTCCGGCTTCTATCCCAATGAGTAGTTCCAACGGGAAGGGGGTCACTACCAGGTACAGGACCGTAACGGCGCGGCTGTGGTGTTGGCCTCGTCCGACAGTTTTTCGACCTCGAGCGCGGCTATTTTCGAAGCAGCGGAGGCCCGGCCGGCGTCGCTGATGCGTGGAATATGTTGTCTTGCCATCGCTTCCCCGCCCATGAGCCCGGCCGGATCCGGCTGCCGGTACGCTCTACGGCAGCGAGTCAACCGGGTGGGGCGCAGGGCATCAGCGCCCCTCAACTTACGGTCGTTGCCGGAGTAGAGGCGATCGAGCTTTCCTGGAAGGAGATCGGGAACGCCGCCCGGTATCAGCTGTGGCCCTGGACCGAAGAAACGGGCTGGTTCGAGAGGAAGAGAGCCTTCTTTTGAGATCAACCCTGACCTGTGGGACGGAGGACGGCTTGGAGGGCAAGGACCATGACTGAACGGACCGATGCGCTTCATATCGAGCTGGCCGGGAAGTTGCGGGTGATGTTGGATTTGACGCCGGCGCGCCCAATGAGCGCTATCCATCACCTGTTCGGAATTTTGTACGCCGGCGAGATACGCGACATGAAGACCTATGAACTGGAGTATATTGCGGAGCTTGCGGGGCAGACGGCCAGCATGGGGAAAGAGATCGGAAAGGGGCGCAATCTGGCGGCATACGTGGAGGTGAAGCCAGCGTTTCGCCAGTACCGCATCTGGCCATAAGCGCGGCCAGGCGGCGCTGAGGCCGAGAATCTCCTGCAATCGCGGCAACGAGTCGAGATTACCAACGAAACTGTCATCGAAGCCTGGGATGGGAGCACATCGTCGAAACCCCCGATGATCTTCTGGTTGAGTTACTCACGGAGACGACTGAGCGCATTTGCGGGTTCAAGACCGACCCGGAGTTGGTCAAGCAGTTCTTGTCACGGCGCGTTCATGCCTTAAACAGGGCCGGCGGCGAGGATGCTATGATCAGCGACAGAAGTGAACCTATCAGAAGTTTCCGCACAACCCGCCCCTATATCTTCGACCACTTGTCGAGTAGTCGGACCAGCGGGACAGTTATCCATCTCTGGATCAAAGGATTCAGAGTAGAAATAATGAGTTCGCCAAACAGAAAGGGCAAGGCAAGCAGCCACCACCATTCAAACTCAATAATGGTGTGTCTTTCCAGCAGGATTGCGAGCACGATTCCAGCAAGTACGGCGTAGAAAGTCCGTCTCTTCAGGGTTTTCATAATGCCGTCGCTCCCTTTCCAGCAGTTCGAGTCACACCGCCCACCGTTCTGCAAAGCAGCGACTGCGCGTGAGTGCAGGTAGATTTTTGCCCAAGCAACCAAGATTGCGTCACAAAGAGCCAGTCAGGCCGCTACAGTGAACCAACGACTGAAACAATGAGGCCCAAGAAAAACAACGCCGCCAACATGAATGCCGCCATCCTGTTCATAATCATCTCCCGAGAGTGATGGTGAACTAAACGATGTGGCTATCCCATCCTCCGCCTTTACCACCACGCTATTCCCCCTTCGTCCTTTCGGAGTCCGGCAGGGTGGTTGACCTGCTGGGCGCTTCGCTCCCCGTGTCCATTTTGGAGGGGGATTGAAACAGTTCCAGAAGGCAGATGCGGGCGGCGGTTTATTGTTCCACGAAGGTAGCGGTCGCGGTCGCGCCCACGACTTCGTCGCCGGCCTGCAGACCGGCGGAGCGGACAATGGTCCATTCTCCGTGAAGGCCCTCCGAGGTGACGGCAAGGGGGAAACGCTCCTGGCCGCGCACGACGGTGACAACGGTTTCGCCGCTCACCTCCTGAATGGCGGCGGTGGGGACGAGCCAGCGGTCTTCAACCGATTCGCTGCGCAGGGCGGCTACAGCCGTCATGCCGGGCAGTACGGCGTCCAAGTCGTTATCGAGAAGCCGTATGGTGACCGGATAGCTGACGACGCCGCTTTGGGTCTTGTTGAAGGGATCGATCCGGCTAATCTCGCCGGCGAAGGTCTGGTCGGGAAAGGCGTCGATGACGACGTCTACGGGACGGCCGCTCTCGATCCTGGGAATGTCGACTTCAGCCACTTGCACGGTCAGCTCGAGGCGGCCGGGGTCGGCAAGCGCGGCGACAACGGTACCGGACGAGACTTTTGTCCCTGGGGCGGCATCGAGGGTCAGAACGACGCCGGTGATGGGGGCGACCATGTGGGCGGCGTCCAGGCCCTGGAGGGCTTTCTGCAGGTCCAGCTGCGCTTGCGCGACGCTCAGTTCCCCCAGCTTCACGTCTATTTCGTCGGCGGTTGTCAGCAGTCTCCCGAGCCTGAGCTGGGAGGAGGCGAGGTCGATGCGGGCCTGCTCCACTGCGCGCTGCAGGTCTTCCCGGTCCAGCGAAAGGAGAAGGTCGTCGACGTTGACGGTGTCGCCGACGTCGACCAATACCTCTTCGACGAAGCCATCGATGTGGGCGACCACCCGGCGTTCTTCGATGAGGTTTATGTTGCCGGCAGCCTTCAGCTGGCCGATCGAGGCGTCCGCCGGCCGGATGCGGGTGGTCTCTGCGCCCGATTCCAGTAGTCCGGACGGATTTCCGGCCTGGGCCGTGTCCGAGGTTAGAAAGAGGCCAAAGAAGAAGACGACGGCAGAGGCCAGCGCGATGACCGCAATGGCTGCAATGGCAATGAGGAGGAGACGCTTGAGGTTCATTGGGATGCTCCTGTCGATGGAGGCCGGACTGCCATGCCATCACTCATGGCGCAGAGCCTCGATCGGGTCCAGCCGGGTGGCGCGTATGGCCGGGTAGAGACCGAAGAGAAGGCCGCAGGCGGCGCTGACGCTGACAGCGGCGGCCAGGGAGGCCGGCTCGATGAGGACGGCCAGCGGGAAGTCCGGGCTTGAGAAGTTTTTGGCGATTTCCGCCAGGCCGTAGCTGATGGCGATCCCGATGAGGCCGCCAACGAGCGTCAGCATGAGCGCTTCGGCCAGGAACTGGAGAAGGATGTCGCGGCTGTGGGCGCCGACGGCTTTGCGCAGGCCGATCTCTCTTGTGCGCTCGGTCACGGAGACGAGCATGATGTTCATAATGCCGATGCCGCCGACGAGGAGGCTTATGGCGCCGATGCCGGCGAGGAAGGCGGTCAGGGTCGCGGCAACGGAGTTGGCGGTTTCGAGCAGCCAGGCCTGGCTCTCGACGGAGAAGTCGTTGGGCTCGTCTGCAGCGAGGGCGCGGCGCAGGCGCAGGGTCTGTTCGACCTGTCCGGCGGCGGCGTCGATGCGCTCGATGCTTACGGCGGAGACGTGGATCGAGGAGACGGTGTATTCGCCGCGATGGCGGTGGGGTGTGTAGGGGGAGCGCAGGCGGTCCTGCGCCACTGACAACGGGATGATTGCCCTGTCATCCATGTTGCCGAACCTGTCCCAGCCGCCTTTGGGGAGCACGCCGACGACGGTATAGGGCTCGCGAGCGATGCGCAGGCTTTGCCCCACTGCACCGGCGCCGGCAAAGAGCTTCTGGGCCACAGCCGCGCCGATGACAATGGATTTCGTCCTTTGCGCAATTTCATCTTCGGTGAGAAAGCGTCCCTGGTCCAGTTCCAGATTGTGCATGGCTGCATAGGCGGAGGTCGTGCCGACCACCTGGCTGTACCTGTTGTTGTCGCCGGCCACCAGATGGATATAGCGTCTGTAGAGAGGGACGGCCTGGCTGATGTCGGGGTGAAGGGAGCGGTCGGAAAGGGCGGCGACGTCGGCCATCGTAAGCGGCTGCCCGGATGTCCAGGTCTGGTCGGAGTACGAACCGGATTCGACGTTGAGAATGGTGAGGCCCTCGCTGGCGATCTGTTGCATGATGTCGGCCGAAGCGCCGCGGCCGATGCCCAAGGTGGTCAGAACGGAGGCCACGCCGATGATGATGCCCAACATGGTGAGGATGGAGCGCAATTTGCGGGCGGCGATGTTTTCGGCGGCAAGCGGAAAGTACTTTAAAAGACTGCAAAAAGTTCGTTTCACTCCAGAGCTCCTTCCACCCGGTTGACGGCAGCCATTCGGGCTGTGTGTTTCACGGCACGGGGGCCGGCCGGCGCTCGTCGGAGATGACGGCGCCGTCGCGCAGGGTGATGATACGCCGGGCCCTGGCCGCGATCTCGCGGTCGTGGGTGACGATCACGAGCGTCAGTCCTGCGAGATGCCGTTGCTCGAAGAGGGTCATCACCTCTTCACCGGTACGCGTGTCGATTGCGCCGGTTGGTTCGTCGGCGAGAAGGAGAGAGGGGCTGTTGACGAGGGCGCGGGCGATGGCCACTCTCTGGCGCTGTCCTCCTGACAGCTCTTCGGGTCTGTGACCGGCTCGACCGGCCAGGCCGACCTGCGCCAGGGCGTCGAGGGCGCGGCGGCGCGATTCCTTGCGGGAGAGGCCGGCATAGAAGAGCGGGAGTTCCGCCTGGCGTTGGGCGGTTGCACGCGCCAGGAGATTGAACTCCTGGAAGACGAAGCCGATCTCCCTGTTTCTCAGGGCGGTGCGCTGTCTGTCGGTCAGTGCGCCGGCGTCCTGCTTGCGGATGCAGTATGTGCCCTCGGTGGGCCGGTCGAGCAGGCCGAGGATATTGAGAAGGGTGCTCTTGCCGGAGCCGCTGGCGCCGACGACGGCTACGTACTCACCGCGGTCGATGGTCAGGGAGACGTTTTTCAGGGCGTGCAGGGCGGCGCCGCCGATGTGGTAGGTCCTGGTCAGGTTGCGGATTTCGATGGCGGCAGACCGCCCGTTGCCGATGGCGGCAGACCGCCCGTTGCCGATCAGGGGCGACGGGCCGGCCGGTTGTCCCGTTTCGGGAATCACCGGCGCAGCTGTCTCCTGGCTCATTGGGATTCCTCCTATGGCTGAAGTCAAACCCGGCGCTCTGCATCGACTGTCAACCGGCGATTCACCAAGGCTGACGCTTGCATCAAATTCGAATGCGTTTGGCGGTCGACAGAAGATTGCCGAACTACCGGGCCCGGCCCTGCGGCGGCGATACGCAGCGGCGGGGCGTGGGTGTTGGCGAGGCTGTGGTCCTCGGATTCAGCGGCGATGCACCACATGTGCCGGGTCATGGCCTGGATTCTGTCGGCATGGGCCGGGTCCTGCGCCCGGTTGTTCATCTCGAAGGGGTCTGCGGCGAGGTTGTAGAGCTCGTCGTAGTCGAAGCCGTTGTGGACGAATTTCCAGTCCCCGTCCCACAGGATGCGCTGGGTGAGAATGTAGCGGCCGCCGTAGTATTCGGCGTAGCCCTGCCGGCAGGCGGAGGCGCTATGGGGACCGGCCAGCAGGGGGGCAAAGGAGCTGCCGTCGATGTTTTCCAGCAGCGGCGCGCCGACCAGATCCAGGAGTGTCTGGCCGAGATCGTGCAGGCCGACGCGGGCGTCGCTCAGCGCTGCGGCGGCCACGCCGGGCCCGGCCATCAGGAGGGGGATGTTGTAAATCTCTTCAAAGGCGCCGATGTTCTTGCAGTAGAGCCCGTGCGCGCCGAGGAGTTCGCCGTGGTCCGACGTCATCACCACGATCGTGTTTTCGAGCTGTCCGGCGCGTTCCACCCGGTCCAGGAGGCGTCCGAACTGCCGGTCGATCTCGCTGATGGAGGCGTAGTAGCAGGCGGCGGCCTCGCGGTGTTCGCGGTCGGTCCAGCCGCGCCATACCTGCGCGGCCCGCTTGTAGAGATTGGGCTGGCCGCGCAGGTCGTGGCGGACGTTGGGCTGCAGCGGGATCGAGTCGACATCGTAGCGGGCGAAGGCGTCCTGGTGGCAGTAGAAGGGGTCGCGGGGTTCGGTGAAGCTGACGAAACAGCACCAGGGCGCGCTTGCGGCCAGGACCGCGTCCAGATAGGCGAGGGCGGCGCCGGTTGTTTTGCCCATTCCGCGCTGGCCGGCGGGCAGATCGCAGACGCCGTAGAAGCGGTTGGGCCGGTAGCCGGGCGGGCCGTCGAGGTGGCGTTCCAGCAAGAACCTGGCGGCGTCCCAGTCGGGGTTATCAAGGAGCGCGCCCTGCGCCTGCCAGCCGAAGCGGGCGAGGTTGTTGGAGCGTTCCACATGCCATTTGCCGAAGTAGCCGGTGTCGTAGCCGGCTGCGGTCAGCTGATCGGCCCAGTGGAGATAGGGCGTGCGCAGCCTGGCCTGGTCGGCTTCGACGGTATGCTCGACGAAGAGGACGCCGTGGTTGTGGGGCAGGAGGCCGGTCATCAGGCTGGCGCGGGCGGGCGAGCAGACGGCGTTAGGCGTGTAGGCGCGGCGGAAGCGCACGCCTCCGGCGGCCAGCCGGTCCAGATTGGGCGTCCGGCAGGGGTTGTCCGGTTCGAGGACGCGGCCCTGCATCTGGTCGGTCATGAGGAAGAGGATGTTGGGAGAGGACATGGGAGTGACTCCATTTGGGCTTACCGTTAGCCGAAAATTCCCAGGAGATAGAAGGAGAGCGCGGTCAGGATGAAGAGCCCAATCTTTATCAAAAACAGTACCACGCTGATCATGATGTAGATGACGATGCAGTTCCAGATCCAGACAGGCAGCGGCAGCGGGTTCGTCTGGAAATCGGTGATCAGGCTCCGGAGCGTTTGCCGGTTGGGTTGCCGCGATGGCCGGTTGTCGTCGTTGTAGCCATCGTCATAGCCTGGAAGCAGGCCGAATAAGGATTCATTCATTTTGGCTGTGTCTCCCTTGCGCTTTGTCAACGATACGGACCTGTGATTTCATCAGCCGCTGTGCGAATTGTGCAGGCAGGGTTTATATTTCGTGCAGTCGAATGCCTCGGTCGTGGCGTACAGTGTGCAGCGGGCGAAACATGAGGTGAAAGGGCGAATGCGACCTCCTCCTGTTGTTTGTCTCTTTACCGGAGCTTGTAGGTAATCTGGAGCTGCATCGCCAGCGTGAGCTCCCCGATGCTGAAGGGGCCGTGGGAGTCGGCCATGGCCATTTCGGAAAAGCTGTTGTTGAAGAAGCCGCCGCCGTGCCCGATGATTTCGCTGATTTCGGTCGCTTCATCAACGGTTGCGCCGATCAGGGCGGCGAGCTCCTCGGCTTTGGCGCGGGCGTCGGCAACAGCCATGGCACGGGCCTCAGACTCGACGGCAGACGGATTTTCCAGGCTGAATCTGACGCTGCCGATGTCGTTGGCTCCGGCTTCAATGGCAGCATCGAGAATGCCGCCGATGTTGTCCAGATCGTGAATGGTGACATAGGCGGTATTGCGGACACGGTACTGCACCTGGTCCTCCGGCAGCAGGCCCTCCGGCCCGTAGCGCTCGGCGGAAATGTCGAAGTGTCTGGTCTGGATGTCCTTTTCCTTGATGTCCTGGGCGAGCAGGGCGGCCTTAACCGCTTGCATTATGCCGCTGGCTTCAGAACTGGCTTCTCTCACGGTTGTGCGGAGAACGACGACGCCTATTCTGGCGGTGGCAACGTCCGGTTCGATGTTGACAACGCCTTCGCCGACAACGGTCACGGACCGTGCGGAAGCGGCCGTCGTTTCGCTTGCCAGGGCGGCGGGCGTCAAGCGGGGGGCAGTGACAAAGTACAGGAGCGTCAGGGCAGTTGCAGCGGTTGCAGCCAGGCAGATGGCTGTCCTGGTCCATTTTCTGCGTTGCATCCGGATGTTCTCCTTGTGTAAATATTTGCCCGACTGGCGTTACAGGACTACGGGAGAGGGTCAGATTCTCTGTACGCCTCTGGGCTACCGGCCGCCGGCGCCTGAAGCCCTCTTGCCGGCCGACCTTGTCCCTGTCCTTGTCGGACTAACTTAACAAGCGGTACAAACATCGGGGGCAGGTCACTCACATACCCGCAAGAAAAGTCACGACATAACTCAGAAAGTTGAGCAGGCCCATCACTGCAACGCCGAAGTAGTAGAAGAAAGCAAAGGTCGGCTCTACATACAGTTCCATAAGAATGGCGAAATCCTTCATGCCCTGCGTAAGTTCTGGCTCCATCGTACGGCCCCTCTTTGTTCAGCCCTACAGGTTTTGACAAGAGCCTGGGCTGATTTTCACGTCCAGGCTCTCGCTCTTGTTAACCGCTACCCGGAGCCGTGATCAATCATGATGGCGATGCAGAAAAAGCGTCCCACGGTATCCTCTTCTGAAGTTGCTCAGAATGGGAGGGCGTTCGTTGAATAGGCGTCACCGGCATCAACCGGCGGCCGGCGCTACAGCGCCAGCCACCGCCATCATGAATCCCAATACGGCCAGCACGGCCATCATGACGATCACGGCATGGCTGCGCCGCGTGGCGGCGCGCTCGGCAGACAGTTCAGATTCCAATTCGATACGCGTCATCGTCCTGAAGTCCCTGGCCATGCGTTCTCCTCCCGGGTTCTTGTTCGATTGCCTTGAACTTGCCCTAAGAAGGTCACGAAGATCGTGACGGGGCGAGCCGCGGTCCGGGCCCGTGATGCCGCTGGTGTGCGGCACGCCGGCGACACTGAACCCGGGCGGCTCCGCCAGTTCGTCAGTTTCGGGGCGAGACTACGCCAGCGTGCGTTTCGGGTTCAACCGCAGCCGGATCGGGCAGGCTGAAATCGACGCTGTAGATGTTGTTGGCGCCGGCAGAGATCGCGGCATCCAGCACGGCGTCGATGCTGTCCAGATCCCGAATCGTAATGAAGAGGGTGTTGCTGGCGTGGTAACGCGTCTGATTCTCATTCAGCAGGCCGTCCGGGCCAAAGTTTTCGGCAAAGATGTTGAGGTGACTGATGCGGATGTCCGATTCGTCGACGTTCTGGGCGACGAGCGCGGCCCAGACATCTTCCATTACGGCCTGGGAGGCTGAAGTGGCTTCCTTCACGGTTGGGCTCAGGATTTCCACGCCTATGGTCGCGGTTGCCACATGCGGTTCGATGCTGACGGTTCCCTTGCCAGCGGCAGTCACGGCGTGCGCGCCTGCCGCGGCCGGGGAGTCTATACCGGTCGATGTCAGGAAGGCTGCGTCTGCCAGCACGGACGGCGTTCCGGGAAGCAGTACGAAGAGAGCGGTCAGGGTGAATGCCAGTATCATACCGAGGTCAACTGCCATTCTGATTGGATTGGTGTACGGCATTGCATGCCTCCTTGTCTTAGCCGCGACTGCCGGATTGCGCCGGCCGCGAAAGGCACTATAAACTTGTGGAGAACAGCATATGCCCCTTCAACGGGGTCTGGCCAGCGCAAATATACCGATTTCGGTAGGACGATGTACCGAAATCGGTATATTGTTCTCGCTTGAATGTAGTAAGACCAGACCAATTGATCCGCGAAGTCACGCGAAGGGGCGCGGAGAACTGCTTTTTTCCGCGAAGGGACGCGAAGAGACACGAAAAACACCTTTTGTCCGCGGAGAAACGCGGAGAGGCGCGGAGAACACCAGAGGCGTATTGGATTTTCTTTGCGCAGCTGCGCCGCGCTTCGATGATGGCGGCAGACCGCCCGCTTTGCGAGCAGCCGCAATTTACGCTCGGAAGTCGTTGTTCAAACAAAGATCAACGAGCCCGAAGAAGCAGTTTGACTGCCAATGTCTGCGGTCACGTGTCGCAATATCGTACAAAGTCCTGGACGGAGACGGACTGCTCCAATACCGGCACAATGCCGATATTGGAATAGGAAAAGGATGACACGTTGATCACATATGGACGTGGTAGACTTCAGCCCATGGGGATCTAGCTTGGAGGGGAAAGCGTGGAGCACAAGGCTTTCGGCCAGATTGTGACTGCATTGCGCAAGGAGCAGATCGACTTTGCCAGCGGGCACAGTTGGAGCCAGCATCGACTGGCCGACGAAACCGGACTGACGGTGCGGATCGTGGGCAAGATCGAACGGGGCGAGCAGGCGCGGCTGGACAGGGAGATCCTGGAAGGACTGGCGCAGGCCTTTCAACTCACATCGTTTGAACGCCGCGAGTTCTTTGCCATGGCCAGCGAGGTGACGGACGCGGGGCTCGTGCGCGCGGCCCTGGGCAGTGAAGAGGTTTTCAGGCAGGTCTGGGCATTGCTGGACAGCGTTTGCGCGCCGGCCTTCCTCATGGACCCCTTTGCCGACATCGTCGGCGTCAACCGCGCCCTGCTTGATTTTCACGACTTGAACCTGGCCCAACTCAAAGCTGCCGGGGAAACTGCCGCCGGCGCAAACAACATCGCATTTCTCCTGGCTCCCGACGGGCGCTTGCGGCAGATGTTGGGGCGCGGCTGGCGGCCGATCGCCCTCGCCAATGTACAGCAGTGGCGGGCCATGACACTGCGTTACCGGCACACTGAACGCTTCCAGCAGCTTTTCAGCGCCCTGTCCGCTTATCCCGATTTTTACGGGCTGTGGGCGGACAGCCATGAGGACGGTTACGACGATTACAGCCGCCTGCGCAGCTATTCCTACCTGCACGGAGCGCACGGGCCGGTCAGGTACACTGTCTTTACCAACACCAGCCTCAGCGGCTATGGGGAGCTGTATCTCTCCACCTTTGTGCCCCAGGACCGCGTCACGACCGTTCTTTTCCAGGAGATGGCGGGTAGGAGCGGCCAGGCGCTGTCTCTCGCCCCGTGGCCGAATCCCAGCTTGGGCTAGGGGTTAGGGGCTAGGGGCTAGGCGGTTGAACGCGGACAAAGGCGCCGGACGCGGGCATTGCGCTTGGCAACGCGAACGACTTCAGCAGCGATTTCTCTGTCCTGAAGATCGCTGCCCCGCAGGTCAGTCGACCGGCTTTGATGCAACCAGGAGTGTAAAATGCCTGAAGTTACACAGGAGATGAAGGACTTTGCGAATTTCATGGAGCTGTACGTTGAGCCGACGATGGCGTTCATCTACTATTTCGTCGCTGCAATCATGGGTCTGGCCAGCTTCGTGATTGACGTTGCGACGCTGCTTGTGGGACTGGCAGGCCTTGGCTAGCGGAACAGCCAGGGCAGACAGACGAGCTGACGGCACTATTAGGGCCCGGCTAAGACGGGCGACTCCAATGGGATGGTGACGCATGAGCGTGAAGAGGATTATGACGATCGAACTGCCGGAGGATGTATACCGGCGTCTGTTGCGTTCGGCTGCACGCAACGGGTGGACGCCGGCAAAGGAGATCGAACACCTGGTCATGAGGCAGTTCGATCGCGATTATTCGCAGGCGGAGTTTGACAAACTGGTGCGGGAAGTAAGGCGCGGTCTCGAGAGAGACTAACCGTCTGGCCAGGGCCAAACATCAGAAGCCGGCCAGCTTGCTGTGCGCGATGGGGCGTGTACTCAGGGATGTCACGTTTGCCCTGTGGAACGGCAGGCGGCCGGGATGGCTCATTCGTTCCCACGCTTTCTTACCCTGCCGGTCAGGCCCAGACTGTCGCTGGTCATGACCGGCCCTTTTCACTGCGTATTCTGTACATCGCCAGGTTGAAGCGGTCGTCGAACAGCTGCCGGCGCGTCCGGATCGACCGCAGATAGGGAAACTGCTGCCCGTCCCAGTACGGGTCATCCTTTTGCGGCGGCAGATCCAGCAGACGGATTATGCGCTGCTTCAGCACCTTGCGAGGGGCGCCCGGGTCTTCCTCCTGAAGCCTCCTGATCAGGCGCAAGAATGTGCGGTATGAACTGGGAATCCTCGGCTCTTCCATCTTTCCGCTCCTGAACACGGATTGCTTCGTGTTATTTCCGTTCTGTTCCTCTTCCCAGGCCGCCCGCCGTTCCTCGCGGGCCAGGATGCGCATTCCGCATTCGATAGGACAGCCTTCCCCCGGGTACACGCGCTGCCGCGCACGGTGGGCTGGCGGGGTATCAATTACATTCTCTCTCCTGATTGTGTTGCGGGCTACTCCATACCGAAACCGGAGACCAGTACGAAAGCGCCGTCGGTGACCTGGTAGATCTGGACGCCGCCGGCGCCGCATTCGCCGATGCTGTCGCATTTGATCGTGCCGGTGAGGCCTGCGAATGCATCGACGGAGCGGATGGCGGCGATCAGTTCTTCGCGGTCGATGACTAGATTGCCGTTGTCGTCGACCGCGGCGACGGCCGCCAGGGCGGCGGCGATCAGCTTGACGGAGTCGTAGCTCTGGCTGTGGAAGGGGCCGAGCTCGTCGGGGCTGACGCCGTATTTCTCCAGATACTTGGCGTCGAATTCGGCGTTCATCTCTTCGGAGTCGGCGCCGGCAACGAAGGAGATGTAGGTGCCTTCGGCGGCGGCGCCGGCGGCTTGGAGATACTGCTGGGTGTAGGCGCCGTCAACGCTCATGAAGGCGGTGTCCTCGAGGCCGGGGGTTTCGGTCATCTGCTGGGCGATGAGGCCGGCCTCGGTGGAGTATCCAGCGAAGAAGACGGCCTGGGGTCCAGCGGCGCCGACTTTGGCGAGCATGGCACGGAAGTCTGTATCGCCCACCTGGACGCCTTCGAAGCCGGTCAGTTCGGCTCCCAACCCCGTAATGTCATTCCGGAAGATTTCGGCCAGGCCCTTGCCGTAGTCGGAGTTGTCGTGGACGACGGCGACGCTGGTGAGGCCCAGATCGCCGAATACAAAGTCGGCATCGACGGCGCCCTGGAGGGCATCGCTGAGAGCGACGCGGTTACAGACGTCGCAGCCGGCAGAGGTAATGTCGGGGTTGGTGGCGCTGGGGCTGACGAAGGGGATGCGCGCCTCCTGCAGGATCGGCATGAGGCCGAAGGTCTCGCCGGAGCAGGTGCCGCCGGTGACGGCGACGATGGTCGCGTCGGCGGCGAATTTGTTGCCGACGTTCGTTCCCTGCGTGCCGTCGCAGGCGCCGTCTTCGGCTACGAGCTCGAACATGAAGCCTTCGAGCCCGCCGGCCGCGTTGAGGTCATCGACGGCCAGTTCGGCGCCGTGGCGGATGTCGAGGCCGGGGTCGGGGACCGGCCCGGTCAGGGCGAAGGAGCCACCGATGCGGATCATTGCGCCCGCTTCGACGACGACCTTGCCGCTGATACCGGCAGGCGCCTCTTCCATCGCAGCCTCCGCGGGGGGCGCTTCTGCGGCCGGCGGCGGCGCGCCGATGGCGCATGCGGCCAGCATCAGGGCTGCGACGAGGAACAGACTTAGGACGGCAGATTGCTTGGGCATTTGGACCTCCTTGGTCAAATCGCGTGCAGAACGAATGGTTTTTGATACTTTACAGGGGCTACCGGCCTCATTTGCCATCAGGAGGGTCTCGAAACGGGGAGACTCTCAGGGCCTTTCGGTCGCTACCGGGGGCCGGTTTCTTGGCTATTGCGGTCAGCGTTCCGGAGGGGAACGGGGCAATGCGCCCGTTATCGTTCATGGACCAGTACCAGCGTGCCCGGGTTGGCATCGGTGCTGTATATCCGGCCGTCACCGTCATCATGCATCGAGGGGGACGCCCAGCCGAAGAGCCACCTGGCATCTTCGTCGGTCATGTTTATGCAGCCGCGGCTCATGGGTGTGCCGAAGTTGCTATGCCAGTAGGCGCCACAGAAGGCGTAGTCCTTGTAAAAGTACTGTACATTCTTGACACCCTTCAGATGGACGTCCCAGAGAGGTTTAACCGGGTTGACACCCATGCCTGTATTCCCCGTTTCCATACAAGAGACGTGTCAATCGTTTTGCTTTAGAAGACAGGCTGGAAGCGCACATAAGGCTGGCGAGAGTTTTCCTGTTTGCGGCACCCATCTACCGGTTACCACGGAGTGGACACCCTCATGAAAAGCCGAGACGCCCCCCGTTCAAACGAGTCGTCGACGCCAACTATGTGATTCAGTTTTTGGGGCCAAGCTCATTCCTTGTGGAATTCCCAGGAAAAATCGTATCAATTTTATGCCAGCATTCAAAATTGACGCCAAACCGCTCACAGTTCAGGGGGAATAGATAGCGGTCATCTTGGTCGACTCCGGATGGGGGGAGGCGGGGAGAGATAGACAAGACCGGTTGGTCCGCGGAGGGTTGTCTGAACCGCAGTTTGTGGGATTTTAAAGATTAACAGTGATTTGAGGGTATCTTAGGCG
This sequence comes from Caldilineaceae bacterium, assembly GCA_028819675.1. The sequence goes on from JAPPKT010000338.1 coordinate 14,090, forward strand.
ACTGGGCAATGAGCCAGGGAGAACAAAGCGAGTGGTCCGAAGATGAGGGTCAGGGGAAAGAAGCCCCGTTTATTGCCCCTTGGGACCAGAAGCGAATCCAGCGAAGCAGGCTGGCAGGTAGGCATACGTGCAGGGAGAGACCGCCTGGTTGTTTAAGACTCGGGACCGGTCTTCCACCCGTTGCCGCTTTCAGGACCGGCCGGCGGCTGTTTTATTGTCTGCAAGAGTTCGGGGGCAAGCAAGGCGATCAGCCCCAGCATGCCCAGATTGGAAAAGAGAAGGGGCGCCAAAGGGGGCGCGCCGCGCAGGAATCGTTCGAGCACGACGATATGCTCGAAGACGAGATCGGACCGAACATGCAGGAAGGACCCCAGCACACCTGTAGCGATCAGGAGAAGCATGGCAACGATGTAGGTAAACGAGTCGATACGCGAAGGTCTATCGATTGCAGCATATGCCACAGGCACGACGGTACCGAAAACGCCGATAGCAGCAGCATACCAGAGCCACGCGCCTTCAAAGCCGGTGCGAGCGTGGTCGAGGACGCTGCTGACGAGGGCAGACAGTGTACCCATTCCGACCGTGAAGATATAGGCCCGGGTCTTGCTGTAAGGAAGGTGGATGGCGCGCTCCTTATAGATCACAAGGCGGCCGCTTGCGGGCGGAGATTCATCCCAGGCGGCGCTGATGCCCAACAGGCCGGCCAGGGAGTAGGCCAGAGGACCCAAGACGGGCGGCGCCCATACGAGCAGATTCAAGGTCAGCCGCTCGCCTGCCGGCGCGGTGGGCAATACGGCGCGCGCCAGGTGAAAGTAGACGCCGAGGAAGCCGATCAAAGCGCTGCCGACCAGTGTTGCGGTCGCGATGACAGAGGCCGCAGTCCTGTGACGCGTGGCCAGCAGGCCTGCCAGAACCAGAAGGATGCCGCTGCTGAGGCCGTAATAGATTGGGAGCCATTCACCGGGACCGATTGTGCCGTCGGCGCCGTGGGCCAGATAGACTTCGAGCCCCAGGAAAAGCTCGTTGAGCGCGACCATCGCGAGCATCAGCTGGTCGCGAGTCTGCGGAAGCCGGTGGGGGGAGAAGAGTGTGCGGAGCAGCTGGTGCGCGCGGGCGGCGGAGCGGCGCGTGCCGCGCTCTGCAAAGGATGTATTTGCGGAAGAGGGCGCCGCGTTGCGGTCCGGCGGGTCTGCGGGCATTTTGGCGATGCGCTATTCCGAGGGAGCGGAGTCAAGGCCGGCTTGATCGAGCTTTGCCTGCACGTCGACGCGCAACGTCGCCATGTCGCGCAGGATCTCGTAGGCGCCGTGCCATTGCACGTAGTCGGGGCCTTGCATCCAGACGCCGAATTTGGCGGTACGTCCCCAGTGGTGCCACAGGTCGAAGTGGGTGAAGTCGATGGGTTCGTCAAAGGGCGCCCCGGTCAGAAGGTCGTGCTCTTTGAGGGGGGCGATCAGCGCATTGCTTTCGCTGACCCAGGCGTTGACCTGCTCGGTGGCGGCGTCGGCGGCAGTGTAGAACTCGGCGATAAAGTTCTGGTTGTGACATTCGCGGCAGACGCCCTGCATACGCACTTTGTTGTCCTGCCAGGCAGGACGGCGGCTGCTGATCGGGGCGAAGAGGAACCAGGTCAGACGGTCGCCGACGTCGTGGGTCGTGCCGGCGCTGCCGAACCCGCTTATGTGGCAGGTGGCGCAGGTCGGCGCGGGGAAGTCGGCGGCGGTCAGGGTGCCCGGTTCGGCGTCCCAGTGCCATCTGTCGCCCCCGGTGGCGTAGGCGATTCCGTGGGGCGATTCCTGGTAGATCTCCCATTGGGGGTGATCGGGGCCGATGTGGCAGTAGTTGCAGGTTTCGGGTTTACGCGCCTGTTCAAGGCTGAATTCATGGCGCAGGTGGCAACTGGAGCACTGGCCGACGGAGCCGTCGGCGGCCGGCTTGCCGATGTCATGGCAGCTTTCACAGGCGAAGCGGGTGATGGCTTCGCCCTCAAGTTCGTGGAGGGCGTTGCGGGCGCGGGTGGCTTCCGGATCGTTTCCGCCTTCGGGGATCGAGGCGTAGATCTGTTTTTGGGCAGCTGTCAGGAGATCCTCGCCGGCATAGGCCACGTACGCAGGGAGGCCGTGGCGGCTCTGGTTGAACTGTGCGACCTCCTGGACATGGCAGTTCTGGCAGATGGCGGTGGTCGGCTGGTTCAGCACGTACAGACCTGCGTGCGGCACGGAGCCGGGATAGCCTTCATCGACGACGTGACAGTCCTGGCAGGATACGCCGGCCGCGGCCATGGTGCTGCGGCCGTACTGTTCGACGATGCCGGGCGTCTGCTGCAGGTGGCAGGTTACGCAGTCGTCGTCACTGTTTGCCAGGACGTTTACGGCGGCCGGCTCTTCGACGGCGGCGGGCGCGGCGAAGCGGCCGATCGTCATGGTGACGAGCGCGAGGGCGAGCACGACGACCACGGCGCTCAGGCCGATGATCAGAACGCGTGCTGCGTGCATGGATGGAGGTTCAGGCGATTCAGCCAATTGTGCGTCCCTAGTGCGGTCCCGGTATGCGGACAGACGTTGGGGCTATTCATGCTGCAATACAATTGCTCCAGGCGCAACACACGTTTTTCGAGAGCAGGAACGCCGGCGCTGTCTGAACCATGATTTATGGGATTTAGAAGATTAACAGTGATTTAGGGCGGCGGCAGGGCAGGCGCATTTCAGATGTGATGTCGGAGTGCGCCGAGGGAGGACGCGGAGGGTTGTCTGAACCGCAGTTTTGTGGGATTAAAAAAGATGGCAATAACCGGATTGGGACTCGACAGGTAAGCCCAGATCGGGTTATTGCCTAGGAAAAAGCTCAACTTACGAAAAAAAGGCGGCCCATCTTTCGTGGCCGCCCTGCCTGGTACAATTTTACAGTCGTGCTGCAAAAAGGCCTTTCTCTTACTCTGTAGGCCACCCATCCGGGATCTCATTCGCCGCAAGCGCTTCCTCAATGGCCGCTGCGGCGTCCTCGGTCACCCATGTGCTCCAAATGTCCGACCTGCTGTTCAGCCACCAGAGAGCAGCGTCATGGCTGGAGGCGTCACTATTCTCTTCTTGCCAACGAGCGACCTCTTTGTAAACTTCTATATTGAAGTCCCACGCCTCCAGCATCTTGATAACGTCGGGCGCCGCATCCACAAGGCCCGGATGGACGGCAATCAGAATATCCGCGTCTTCATATGCGCAAGCCTTGTTAGACTCCCAGCATTCGTCGCTATAGGCCGGCTCTTCTAAGCGGACCAGGTCCAGAATGAGAGCGGGATCATTCGTGCCCCATTGGTAGCCAATCCACGGCTCACCTTTCTCATAGGCGCCGTAAAGGTCGGCGTTCAGTGCCGCCCCGTCGCCCGGGTTCACGACATGTACATGGTCCTCCAGCTCATAGCCGATGACCTGTGCAGCATTTACCTCTTCGCACGCCCACCCTATGACGCAGGAAACCAGTCGCGCTTTGCCCCCGGTCTCGGCCGAAGCAAACAGCTCCTTGAACTGATCGTCCTTCAGGTCCTCCACACTGTCCAGCTCCGGATACTGCTCCTGTAGATACTTGGGAATGACAAATGCCGACTGCCAGTCCTTGCCCAGGCTCGCGCCAATCTCAACGACTTCCCCTTTGCCTAGAGCTTCATACCAGGCTTCATCCTGGTTCGGCAGCCAGATTTCCAGTGTCACGTGTGTGTCACCTTTACGCAGTCCCTGGAACAGGGGCAATGTGGCGCCCAAGACGACATCCGTGGAATAGCCGTAGCCCTTCTCTACAATGTACTGAGCAATTCGGTTCTGGAGCTCTGCACTGGGCCAGTTCAAGTCGCTGAATATAATCGTGTTAATCGTAGTAGCCGGCGCCGCCGCCTCTTCGCTTGGCGCGCTCTGCTGAGCCGGTGCCGCACAGGCCGCAGTGAGGGCGATGATGAGCAAGAGTATGAGAATACGATATTGTGCACGCATGATTCTTTTCTCCTGTGGATTGGTCTCTTGAAGCCACCATCTGCGGACAAGCACTGAAAAAGGGGTAGAGTTGAGTGTGAACTATGAACTGCCTCGTCTCGCCCTAACTGCTTTGCTTACCCACAAACTGGCTAAGTATCGGTGCGCAGGTATCCCGCCCAATCGTCTGAGTTGCCAAACGGGGCCAACCTTCGGCCTGCAGTCTTCCTGAGGACTGTTTTAACGACGTCCGTATCAGTTGTAGTCCGCCAAGGCTGCCGCACGCCGTAAGGCAACTATAAGTTCAGGCCACCCAATTTCCCCCACGGATTCCGTGTAGGTGGTTGGCTGACCTGAAAAATTACGGTTGGAGGTGGGAACTGTACTTCAATCCTTGCATTGTATCACTCTTTTTAAGTATTGGGTAATTGCATCATTTCTGCAATATCTGCCCTGAAATGTAAACGATGCAGGCAACTTCGGGATAAACTGCCCCAAGAGTCACTTCGGGCCGGAGATCAAGGTTTGAACGCACGGTTGCCGCCCCCGAGCCATAGCCCGGCGCCCTACACTCTGAGGAGCCGTTCCTCCTACGATTTGAAGCAAGAGGAGGATCGGGAAGAAAGTCTACTCTTCAGGCCAACCATCCGGGATCTCGTTGGCCGCAAGTGCTGCCTCAATGGCCGACGCCGCCTCCTCTGTGACCTAGGTGCGCCAGGTTATCGGCATTGCCATTCAACCATCATAGCGCCGCATCATTTGCGCTTGTACCGTCGTTCTCTTCCAGCCAGGCCGCCACTTCGCGATACAAGCTGATGCGGAAGCCCCAAACCCGCAGCATCTCAACTACGCCCGGCGCGGCCTCGAGCAGGTCCGGATGGACCGCAATGACGATCGTAGCGTCTTCGTAAGCACAGGCCTTTGTCGCGGACCAGCACTCGTCGCTGTATGCCGGCTCCTTGAGACGGACCAAGTCCAGAAGCAGCGCCGGGTCATTGGTGCCCCACTGGTAGCCAAGCCAGGGTTCACCTTTCTCGTAAGCCCCGTAGAGGTCAGCGTTTAAAAGATTAACAGTGATTTAGGGTGGCAGCAGGGCAGGCGCATTTCAGATATGATGTCGGAGCGGGCAGAGGGGGAACGCGGAGGGTTGTCTGAACCGCAGTTTTGTGGGATTTAAGAGATTAACAGTGATTCAGGGTGGCGGCAGGGCAGGCGCATTTCAGATATGATGTCGGAGTGGCCGAGGGAGGACGCGGAGGATTGTTTGAACCGCAGTTTTGTGGGATTTAGAAGATTAATAGTGATTTAGGGTGGCGGCAGGGTAGGCGCATCTTCGACTTCCGTCCGACACGTAGTTAATCAGTGGCTGGCGCCGTCTTACCAGTATTGTGCGTGACCCGGAATTTGCTGATCTTCACTGTTCCCTGCCCTGATCTTGGAGAACCGCAACAGACTTAACGTCCAGAGTTTGAGAGCGCCGGATCAGTATGATCCGGCGCGTGCGCGTTTGGGGGCCGGCGTGCTTAGTCTCCGTTCTGACAGGCTGGAGATGGTTTGCCGCAATATTGGTACGACATTGAGATAGAAAAACGGCAAAATGATACGTTGAATACATATGGGTACTGTATAATCTAGTGTTGGGGAAGTATCAGAAAATTGGCTCACTGGGCGGGGTCTGTGTCCGGTAGTTGACAACCTCAAATCAAAACTGCATCTACGCTCGAAGGTATCTCTGAACGGTTGACGGCCTAGATTGCGCGCGTCAAGCGGTTCGGGTGGTCTCGCGTCAGACGTCAGAAAAGGGCGGGAACATGGCTAGGGCGAGCGATGCACCCCATTGGCTGTACGGATGACGGCAGCACAGCTCTTTCATGTGCGCCTCATTACCCGCCTCCATCTCCGGAGCAGTTCACGGGAGTTCAGGAATGTCCGAAACAATTGAAGCCAGAGAACTGCAGCTTGTCAGCATCTTCAGTGACAGCTACCGCTTCGAGATTCCCGATTACCAGCGCTCCTATGCCTGGACAACCGAACAGACAGGCGAGTTGCTGGACGACCTGTTGTATGCCATGGAGCGTGCCGAGAATGTGAGTGACGCGTCGCCCTACTTCCTAGGCAGTATCGTAACAATCAAAGACGGCCTCCAGCCACACGCACAGATCGTCGACGGACAGCAGCGCATCACAACGCTGACAATTCTCCTTTGCGTCCTGCGTGAACTCGCATCCACAAACAGCGACAAAAACGACACACATAACTATATCTATGCGCCGGGCCGGGAATATGCGGGAATCCAGGGACACTATCGGCTCACTGTGACAAAAAGAAATCGAAATTTTTCCAGAATAATATCCAGGAAATGGGAAAGCTGCGCGCGCTCTTTGCGCGTTCGCCTGCAAACCTGCCCGACAGCCAGCAAAGAATGTTGGAGAATGCCCACCATCTGTATGAATCCCTGGCTAAACGTGACGAGAAGCTGCGCAAAATCCTTACACAGTTTCTCGCCCAGCGCTGCTATCTTGTCGTGGTCTCTGCATCGGACCAGAACTCTGCCTACCGTATCTTCTCCGTTCTGAACGATAGAGGGTTGGACCTGTCGACGACCGACATTCTGAAAGCGGATATAATCGGGGCACTGCCGAAAGACATCCGCTCGCAGCACACAGAAATATGGGAGAAAATCGAGGAAGACCTCGGCCGCGATCGCTTCAGTGATCTCTTCGCGCACATCCGCACGATCTCTGTGAAACGCAGGCAGCGTGGAACGTTACAGCAGGAATTTCAGGACCATGTACTAAAACAGGTGGACAGGGCGAACTTCATTGACCGGGTGCTTGAACCGTATGCCGAAGCATATACGACTGTGACCGGCGCATCATATGAAAGCACAGACGGCTGTGGGGAAGTTAACAAATACCTGCGCTTCCTGAATCAGCTCAATAACTTCGACTGGATTCCACCGGCGATGTCCTTCTACAGGCGCAACCAAGACCCCCAGACCTTTCTCAATTTCATTCGCGACCTGGAACGGCTGGCCTATGCAATGTTCATCTTAAGGGCGTACGTGAGCCAGCGTACGTCCAGATACGCTGAAATCCTGCGCGCCATCCATCACAGGAAGGACCTCTATGGCCCTTCGTCTCCTCTTCAGCTTTCGTCTAAACAAATATCGGACGTTATGCATGCGCTGGACGGTCCCATCTACGTTCGCTCGCGAGTTCCTAGGACCTTGCTTATGCGCCTTGATTCTCTGCTGGCGGACGAGGTCGCCAGGTATGAGCATGCAACGATTACGGTTGAGCACGTTCTCCCCCGAAACCCCGAACGGAATTCACAGTGGCTGAGAGACTTTCCTGACGATGAAGAACGAGCAGAGTGGACAAACAGACTTGCCAACCTGGTTCTCCTGTCACGTACAAAGAACATACGCGCGCTGAACTACGACTTCATCCGCAAGAAGAAAGAGTATTTCCAGAGAGGAGGCGTGGCAACCTTCGCCCTCACCACGCAAGTGCTGGCTGAAGACGAGTGGACGCCCGCAGTGCTGCGGAGGCGGCAGAGACAGTTGCTCAATGCTCTCAAGAAAGAGTGGCGGCTTGAAGTAGCGACTCCATCTCGACTTCCAAAGAGCCGCGAACGAGTGGTTCTCACACCGTCGGAAAGTGACGAGAGGAGGGTGCCATCCGCCGGGCGGGCTGCTCGCGACAACGATGAGGCGCGCAGAAAGAGAAACCAAAGAACGTTGCGTGAGGGCTCTGTCTTCATGAAGACCAGACAGATGTGGGAACAAGGATTGTCTGTTGAGGAGATAGCCACAGAACATGGTGTGAAGAAGAAGAGAGTAGTCTATCATTTGCAGCGCCTGATCGAGGCGGGAGTGGATGTTGATCTGAGACCGGGATTGCCTCCAGCGGAGAGGGTCGAGGAGATCGGAAGGGTCATTCGAGAGACGGGCGGCACCTCCTTGCGGCCGGCCACAAAATTGCTTGGCGGTAGGTATCCCGACTACGAAATCAAAATGGTATGGCTCTTCCTGCAGCAGCAGGGGGAACTACCAGATTAGGTTATGGCGCGATGCCTGCCTTCCGTCGTTCTCTCGATGGAACCTTTCATGCCGGACCCAAGCAGGTACTGACATTCGTTCTCAAGCGCGAGCCGCCACGTGCGGTTTGTCGCCTAAATTTTTCAGCTTCACAGATAGGAGATTGAAATGTATCAGCAGATTACTTTGATTGGCAACCTGGGCGCAGATCCGGAAATGCGTGTTACGCAGAATGGGACGCCGGTGACTTCCTTAAGGGTGGCGACAAATCGCCGCTGGAGGGCCCAGGATGGGACGACGCAGGAGGAGACTGTTTGGTTTCGTGTTTCGGTATGGGCACAGCAGGCTGAGGCGTGCAACCAGTATCTGTCGAAAGGGCAGCGTGTACTGGTCGTTGGCGAGATGAGAGAGCCGGGCGCGTGGACCGACCAGGAGGGGAACGCACGCGCTTCACTGGAGGTGCGGGCGCGGAATGTGGAGTTTCTCACCCCGCGTGGAGGGGGCCAGAGTCCGGCACCAGATCAAGGTGAGGAAGAGGAGATACCGTTTTAGCGTCCGGTGCGCTGGGAGCGCGGGAGGCGGACGGAAGACTCCGAGTGACGTGCGCCCCCACAACCTCTATCCTACGCTGGAGTTTCGCACACCGGTCACTATGCTTGGGACCGTTCGTCGTTGAGAATGTTGATGACAGGCGCTAAGTTACCGATCTCGAGGAAGCATGAATGCATTCGACAACCCACCGGTTAATCAGTTGCGCATGGGAGATGCCGTGCAACCGGGCAAGCGATCTGACAATCCGGGATTCGTCCGGGTCAAGACGAACGGTGACGGTGGTTTGACGGTCAAAGACAGGTTCGTCCACCTCCTCAAGTTCGGCATCGAAATCGGTTAGATCATGTGTGTCCCAGAAGTCGGCGAGCTCCTGGATCGAATCGGTTTGCAGGATTTTATTACCGTTCATCGATTCCTCCACTGTCTATACCGCTGTCTTTCCCTGCCTGTCATCGCTCTGGCGGTGACAGGGAATCCTCTGCCATCAGGAAATTGAATTGCGACACAGAACAGGTAGCGGCCCGCATCTGTTTGTCCCAAAATATAGTAGACTGGATTTTCTCCTCGGGATTTTGCACGTTGAATCAGTGGACGACCGAAGCATACCTCCTCGACTTCATCTATTGTAATGCCGTGTCGCGCAATATGATCGATTCTGTCCTGGGGCCAAAGTAACTCGCCTATTCTCATGCCCAGTCCAATTTTTGCCCTTTCGTTGTTGCGCCCCACTATACCATATGCTTACGGTTGATGTCCCATGGCTGGGATAGGGCAGCAGGGCAATTACATCCTCTTGGAAAGAGAATGGCAGGGATATTCCCTTCGATATTGGAGACGAACAGGTCGTGCCATGGTCAAGTGCAAAAGGGCAGTTCATTCAGCAAGCTGGAAACATGTCATGAAGCCTTCTTTTCGTATGCTGGCTGCTGTGGCTGTTATATGTGTCTTGGCCGTTGTCTGGAGAACGCCTAGTGCGCTCGCGTCAACACCTGTTCCTACGCCTGGAGCCACGGACAGGGACGTGTTGGTGGCGCTCTACCATGCGACCGACGGCGACAACTGGACGAACAACGATAGCTGGCTTTCGAACGCGCCGGTCGGCACCTGGTATGGCGTCACTGCGAATGAAAGCGGCAGGGTTATTGGACTCGGCCTCGCGTACAACAATCTGAGCGGGACAGTTCCACCGGAATTGGGCAAACTTACCGCACTGACGCACCTTCACCTCCGCTGGAATCAGTTGAGCGGGACGATTCCACCGGAACTAGGCATCCTCACCGCACTGACGTACCTTGACCTCGGTTGGAATCAGTTGAGCGGGACAGTTCCACCGGAACTGGGCAACCTCGCTAATTTAGATGCATTGTACCTCGCCGGCAACAGGCTGAGAGGATGCCTGCCTGCTGTATGGAAATTTGTCGTGGAAAACGACCTCGAACGGCTTGATCTGCCATACTGCGCCGCGGTCCCGTTGAAAGTTTCCGCTGCCGCCGTCAGGGACAGAGACGCCTTGGTCGCGCTTTATTGGGCTGCGGATGGCGAAAAATGGACCAATAACGACAACTGGCTTTCCGACGCACCACTCGGCACCTGGTATGGTGTCACTGCGGATGAGAGCGGTCGCGTCATTGATCTCGACCTCAGGCACAACGATCTGAGGGGGACGATCCCACCGAAACTGGGCAACCTCACAGCACTGGCGAGCCTCAGCCTCAGCGGCAACGATCTGAGCGGGACAGTTCCCCCGGAACTAGGCAATCTTACCGCACTGGCGGCCCTCAACCTCAGCGGCAACGACCTGAGCGGGACGATTCCACCGGAACTAGGTAATCTTACCGCACTAACGGAACTCAACCTCCGCTGGAACCAATTGAGCGGAACGCTCCCACCGGAACTGGGTAACCTCGCTAATCTGGATGCATTGTACATCGCCGGCAACGGGCTGAGAGGATGCCTGCCTGCTGTATGGAAATATGTCGTGGAAAACGACCTCTACTGGCTTGATCTGCCATTCTGCGCCGCGGCCTCATCAATACTTTCCGCTGCGGCCGTCAGAGACAGAGACGTCTTGGTTGCGCTTTATTGGGCTGCGGGTGGCAATAGGTGGACCGCCAATGCCAACTGGCTTTCCACCGCGCCGATCGGCACCTGGTATGGTGTCACTACGGATGAGAGCGGCAGGGTCATTGAACTCGACCTTTGGTTCAACAATTTGGGGGGGACGATTCCACCAGAACTGGGTAACCTCACAGCACTGACGGAACTCAGACTCAACGGCAACAATTTGAGGGGGACGATTCCACCAGAACTTGGCAACCTTACCGCACTGACGGTCCTCAACCTCAGCAAAAATCAACTGAGCGGGACAGTTCCACCGGAACTGGGGAACCTTACCGCATTGACGGCCCTCAGACTCAGCAGCAACGATCTGAGCGGGACAGTTCCATCGGAACTGAGCAACCTCACCGCACTGACGAACCTTGACCTCGGTTGGAATCAGTTGAGTGGGACGATTTCACCGGCACTGGGCAACCTCGCTAGTTTAGATGCATTGTACCTCGCCGGCAACAGGCTGAAAGGATGCCTGCCTGCTGTATGGAAATATGCCGACTACAACGATCTCGACCAACTTGGTCTGCCATATTGCGCTGAGGCCACGTCGGCTCACTCCGCTGCCTCGGACAGAGATGTCTTGGTCGCGCTTTACTGGGCTACGGATGGCGACAACTGGAGGGACAGCGACAACTGGCTTTCCGACGCGCCGCTCGGCACCTGGTATGGTGTCACCACGGATGAGAGCGGCAGGATTATTGAACTCGTCCTCTGGTTCAACGATCTGAGTGGGCCAATTCCACCAGCACTGGGCAACCTCACCGCACTGACGAGCCTCAGACTCAACGGCAACAATCTGAGCGGGCCGATTCCACCGGAACTGGGCAACCTTACCGCACTGACGGCCCTCAACCTCAGCGGCAACAATCTGAGCGGAACAGTTCCACCGGAACTGGGCAATCTCGGTAAACTGGATGCATTGTACCTCGCCGGCAACAGGTTGACAGGATGCCAGCTCGCTGTATGGAAATATGCCGACTACAACGATCTCGACCAGCTTGGTCTGCCATACTGCGCCGCGGCCATGCCGACTCACTCCACTGCCTCGGACAGAGATGTCTTGATCTCGCTTTATTGGACTACGGATGGCAATAAATGGACCAATAACGACAACTGGCTTTCCGACGCGCCGCTCGGCACCTGGCATGGTGTCACTACGGATGAGAGCGGTCGCGTCATTGAACTCGACCTCTGGTACAACAATCTGAGCGGGACAGTTCCACCGGAGCTGGGCAACCTCACCGCACTAACGGACCTCGGTCTCGGAGGGAACCAGCTGAGCGGGACAGTTCCTGCCGAGTTGAGTACCCTTACCGCACTGACGAGCCTCAGCCTCAGCAGCAACGCTTTGAGCGGGACAGTTCCACCAGAACTGGGTAACCTTGCCGCACTGACGAACCTTTACCTCGGCTGGAATCAATTGAGCGGGACAATTCCACCGGAACTAGCCAACCTCACCGCACTGACGGACCTCGGTCTCAGCGACAACAATCTGAGCGGGACAGTTCCACCAGAACTAGGCAACCTCACCGCACTGACGAACCTTTACCTCGGCTGGAATCAGTTGAGCGGGACGATTCCACCGGAACTAGCCAACCTCACCAATTTGGATAAATTATACATCTCCGGCAACCAACTGAGCGGATGTCTGCCTGCTGTATGGAAATATGTCGTGGAAAACGACCTCCACCGGCTTGATCTGCCATACTGCGCCGCGGCCACGCCGGCTCACTCCGCTGCCACGGACAGAGATGTCTTGGTCGCGCTTTATTGGGCTACGGATGGCGACAACTGGAGGGACAGCGACAACTGGCTGACCGAGGCGCCAATGGGTATGTGGCACGGCGTCACCACGGATGAAAGCGGGCGGGTCATTGAGCTTGACCTCTGGGCCAACAACCTGAGCGGCACGATTCCCCCCGAACTTGGCAACCTCACCAACTTGGGAAAGTTGATTCTCCCAAGCAACGAACTGAGCGGCTCAATTCCGCCTGAGTTAAGCAATCTCACCAACCTTGAATCGTTGCAACTCTGGAATAACCAGTTAAGCGGTCCAATACCTTCAGCATTGGGCAACCTCTCTAGCCTTACGTCGTTGTCCCTCGGGAGCAATCAGTTGGAAGGGATGATTCCGTCTGAGTTGAGCAGACTCAACAATCTGTCGGATCTGGATCTCGGGGGCAACCGGTTGAGCGGCCCAATACCCCCAGCGTTGGGTAATCTCACGAACCTTGAATCGTTATCTCTCGGGAGCAATCAGTTGGAAGGAACGATTCCATCTGAGTTGAGCAGACTCAACAGTCTGTCAAGCCTGGATCTCGGAGGCAACCGGTTGAGCGGGACGATTCCGCCCGAACTGGGCAACCTTACCAATTTGTCAAGTCTGAGTCTCGGCGACAATCGGTTAATTGGGGCGATCCCATTCGAGTTGAGCAACCTCACGAACCTGGAGTCGTTGTCGCTCGGGGGCAATCAGTTGGGCGGCACGATTCCGTCGGAGTTAAGCAGGCTCAGCAACTTAAAATCGCTGTCGCTTTCAGGAAATAGATTAAAAGGCTCAATTCCGTCAGAACTGGCAAAACTAACCAGCTTGAGCCGTCTTGCTCTTTCAGGGAATCTGTTGAACGGCTCAATTCCATTAGAACTGGGCAACCTCACCAGCCTCTGGGCGCTAGATCTCTCAGCGAACCGGTTAAGCGGCTCAATTCCGTCGGAACTATCAAGACTAACCAGCTTGAGATCGCTTATTCTTTCAGAGAATCTGTTGAACGGCTCGATTCCGCCGGCACTGGGCAACCTCGCTAATTTGACGAGGCTGGACCTTGAAGACAACCATCTGATCGGGACAGTGCCAACGCAGCTGGGCAACCTCACCAACTTGGAGGTGTGGTATCTAGCCGGCAACAGGCTGGAGGGTTGCGTGCCCGAGGGTTGGCAAGATGTCAGGGCGAATGACTTCAACGATCTCGGAGTAAGCTTCTGCAATGCGCCCCCGCCGCACACCGTTGCTAGCGACAGAGAGGCTCTTATCGCGCTCTACCGGTCTGCGAACGGCGACTACTGGTTCAATAACAGCAATTGGCTTTCCGACGCTCCCCTGAACACCTGGTACGGTGTCGCCACGAATGAAAACGGTCGGGTCATTGGCCTCAATCTCAGCGAAAATGGGTTGAGGGGTACGATTCCGACCGAACTGGGCAACCTCACCAACCTGGCAGGGTTGTACCTCGACTCGAATCAGTTATGCGGAACGGTCCCACCAGCGTTGGGCAAACTCTCGAATTTGACAGAGTTAATCCTCTTTTCAAATCAGTTGCAAGGAACAGTTCCGCCAGAGATGGGGAATCTCACCAACTTAGAGATACTGTACCTCGACTCGAATCAGTTATCCGGTGCGATTCCTCCGGAGTTGAACAACCTCACCAGCTTGTCTGAGTGGGGCATCTCGGGGAATCAGCTAAGCGGATGCGTGCCCGCAGCATGGCGGAGTGAATGGGGATGGGGGAGTGATTTGGAGAAACTTGGTCTGTCGTACTGCGACGCGCCCTCATCGCCACATCTCGTTACCGACGACAGAGACGTCTTAATCGCGTTCTACCGGTCTGCGAACGGCGACAACTGGATCAATAACAGCAACTGGCTTTCCGACGCTCCCTTAAACACCTGGTACGGTATCACCACAGACGATAGCGGTCACGTAACTGAACTGGAACTTGGGCTCAATGGGTTGAGCGGAGCGATTCCGTCCGAACTCGGTACACTCGGCCATTTGGAAAGGTTGAGTCTGCACGGCAACGCGTTGCGTGGTGAGATCCCTTGGGAACTAAGCGCCCTTGTCAACCTGACAAGCCTGAATCTCTCGGAAAACCAGTTAGACGGGACGATTCCGCGGGCGTTGGGCAACCTCACCAACTTGGAAGTGGGGTACCTTTCCGGAAACAGGCTGGATGGATGCCTGCCCGCGGTTTGGCTAGGTGTCGGGACAAATGACTTCGACGAACTCGGATTGGTCTTCTGTACCGCGCCTTTGCCGTCTCTTGCCACTGTCACTGACGAGGACGCACTCATTGCATTTTACCGAGCTACGGACGGCGACTACTGGACTGACAACAGCAATTGGCTTTCCGACGCCCCCTTGAACACTTGGTACGGTGTCACCACGGACGAAGACGGTCGGGTTATTCTCCTCGATCTCAGAGAAAATGGGTTGTGGGGTTCGCTTCCGTCCGAACTGGGCAACCTCACCAATCTTCAAGGACTCAATCTCTCCGATAATCAGTTGAATGGAACGATTCCGTCAGAATTAGGTTACCTCGCTAATCTAACATGGTTGGGCCTTGACTCGAATCAGTTATGCGGCACGATCCCGTCAGAATTGGGTAACCTCACCAGTTTGACAGAGTTATACCTCGGTTCAAATCAGTTGCAAGGAACAGTTCCGACAGAGATGGGGAATCTCACCAACTTGGAGGTACTGTATCTCGACTCGAATCAGTTATCCGGCACGATTCCTACGGAGCTGAACAACCTCACCAACTTGTATGAGTGGAGCCTCTTGGGGAATCAGATGAGCGGGTGCGTGCCCGAAGCCTGGAGGGATGAAGGGTGGAGTGACTGGGAGAATGACTGGGAGATACTTGGTCTCCCATATTGCGCCGCGCCCTCGCCGCCACTTACCGTCGCCGCCCTATCCGCGTTCTACTGGTCTGCGAACGGCGACAGCTGGAGGGACAAAGACAACTGGCTTTCCGACGCACCCTTGAACACCTGGTACGGTGTCATCACGGACGAAAGTGGCCGGGTCACTGGACTGGAACTCCCTTATAACGGATTAAGCGGTACGATTGCATCCGAACTGGGTACGCTCGGCCATTTGGAAAGGCTGCTTTTGCACGGCAATGCGTTGCGCGGCGGGATCCCGCCGGAACTGGGCAATCTCTCCAGCCTGACAAGACTTTCTCTCTGGGATAATCAGCTGGATGGAACTATCCCTTCCGAGTTGGGCAACCTCGCCAACCTGGAATGGCTATACCTCGACTCGAATCAGTTGCGCGGCACAGTTCCTCCAGAGTTGGGCAATCTTACCAACTTGGCGGTGTTGTGGCTTGACTCAAATCAGCTGCACGGGACAGTTCCTCTGGAGTTGGGCAACCTCACCAACCTGCTTGGGTTGCGTCTATCGGGGAATCAGCTAAGCGGATGCGTGCCTGCGGCATGGCGGAATGTGGTGGAAAGTGATTTGGCGGAGATTGGTCTGCCATACTGCGCCGCGCCATAACCACTTAGCGGAGGCGGGGAACAGAGGATATGGGACCTCGACCAGGACAAGAGATGGACACGAAGGGCAGGCCCCCAGACGCGCCGGCGGCAGCGGCGATACGGTATGCAGGACTGGGATTCCTGGTGGGATTTCTGCTGTGCGCGATCGTGGCGGGGGCTTTGATGTGGCAGCTGCAGCGGCCTACGCCGCCCCCGATCGTGCTGCACTCGCTGCCGACCCCGGACCCGACGGAAACGCCGGCGCCGACTGCCACGCCCGGTCCGCTTGTCGTCTTCGTGAGCGGCGGCGTGCACAGCCCGGGCATGTACGAAGTGCCGGCGGGCGCGCGCGTGGGTGACGCGCTGGCCAAGGCGGGCGGTCTGGTGGCGGATACGGACCCGGCTCTCGTCAACCAGGCGGAGCTTCTTTTCGACGGCGCGCAGGTTCATGTGCCTCTGCCGCAATCCCCGGGGGCAGAGGCCGCGTCGACAAGCGGGGCGCTCTCTACAGAAGCGCCCTCTACCCAAGCGCCCTCTACCGGCCTGTCGGGGCAATCGTCCGCGACGGCCGCGGGGGCGTCCTCCAGCGCGTCAAGCGGCGGGTTGATCAATGTCAACACGGCCTCCCTTGAACTGCTCGATACGCTTCCCGGCATCGGCCCGGCCAAAGCGGCAGCGATCATCGCGGAGCGGCCCTTTAATTCGGTCGAGGAGTTGGAGCGGGTGCCCGGTATTGGTCCCAAGACCCTGGCGAACATCGCGCCGCTGGTTAAGGTTCGCGATTAGGGTTCGTTGACATTTTGGGAAGGCCGCTCAAAATTCAGCAGAAGAGGAAAGCCAGTAGGCCTGACAAAGATTTTTCCGGCTTGAATGTTGCCCAAGACAAAACCTATTGATCCGCGAAGTCACGCGAAGGGGCGCGAAGAACAGCTTTTTGTCCGTCATCACCACGCTGGCGCTTTTTGGATCAGGACCAGGATAATCGAGATTCCGGCCAGCCCGCTGTGCGCGTAAGCGTGAACCCTGCACCTTTTTCCTACCACCTCAATGCAATCGCGGCAATGGAACGGCGAGCAGCTGGATGAAACTGCTCTACCTTGCGATAGCCTATCTTGCGGGCGTAGCCGGCGGACAGCTTCTCTGGCAACAGGGCTGGTTTGGCTGCGGTATTGGCGACCATTTCTGGATGGCGGCGCTGGCTCTGATTCCGGTCTGTCTGTGGAGGGATGCTGTTGACGTTCCCCGGCCGACGGCGCCCATGGTCTGGCCGGCGTCGGCCGGTTTTGTGCCGCCGCGAAGGACCCCCTCAGCCTGGCTTGTGGGCGGAATCCTGCTGGCCGGCATTTGCGGCGTCCTGCGCCTTGGTTCACACCCGCCCCAGCCCTGTCTCGGACCCAGCGACCTGGCCTACTACAACGGCATCGGAAACGGAAGGGACGGCGGCAGCCGGCCGGCAGCTGTAGACGGGTACGTGGCGAGCTATCCGGTCCTGAAGGAGGGTCGGCGGCGGCTGGATATCGAGGCGGAGTACCTGGAGATCGAGGGCGAGAGGATACGGGTCGACGGGCGCCTGCGGCTACAGACGAACAGCGTACACCGTTTTCGCTACGGAGAAGGTGTGCGGGCGCGAGGCGAGCTGACGGAGCCGCCGGTCTTCGAGGGCTTCGATTACCGGGCCTACCTGGCGCGCAAGGAGATTCACAGCCTGATGCGGCGGGTGCGCGTCGAACCGCAGCCGGGGATGCCGCGCGGGACGTTTCTGCTGCAGTTCGTCTATGGCTTGCGCAGTCGCGGGGAGAGGCTGTTGAACCGCCTGCTGCCGGAGCCGTATGCGGCGCTGGCAAACGGGATGCTGCTGGGCATCGAAGCCGGCATCCCGGACGAGCTGTACGAGAAGTTCAACCTCACGGGCGCCAGCCACGTGATCGTGATCAGCGGCAGCAACGTGGCGCTGGTGACCGGCGCGCTGATGGCGCTGGGCATCAGGTTGTTCGGCAAGCGCGGCGCGCTGTGGCCGACCCTGGGCGGCCTTGCCCTGTACACGGTCCTGGTGGGGGGAGACGCCGCGGTGATGCGGGCGGCGTTGATGGGCGGCCTGTTTGTGGTGGCAACGGTGCTGGGACGCCAGAGCACGGCACTGGTCAGCCTGGCCGCGGCGTGCTGGGCGATGACGCTGTGGAATCCGCTCATGCTGTGGGACGTGGGCTTTCAGCTGAGCAGCGCGGCCACCGTCGGACTGATCCTGATCGGACCGGCACTGACGGACAGCGTCACGTCGCTGCGGCGCAGGTTGGAGAAGGGCTTGCTGCGAAAGGGGCGCGCGGCGGACGGTGCGCAGGCAGATTTTCTCATACCCAGGTCATTTGGCGATTTGCTGCGGGACAGCCTCTTGATGACGGTCGCGGCCAGCGTCACGACCTATCCCCTTATCGTCCATTACTTTGGACGCCTGAGCTTGATCAGCCTGTTCACCAATGTGCTGATCGCGCCGGCGCAACCCTGGATCATGATATTTGGCGGCATGGGATTGATCGCGGGGCTGTCGGGCCTGGAGCAGGTCGCTTACTACCTGCTGTTTGTACCTTACGCCAGTCTATGGTGGACGACGATGATCGTGAAATGGCACGCGACCATTCAAGGGGGCAGTGTGGAGGTCGCCGCGTACGGGGGAGGCGCAATGGCTTTAACTTACGCCGCCATTCTGGGGTTGTACTGGCGAAAGTCGATAGCGGGGCAAGTTAAATGCGTTATCGCTTCGCTATTTGAGCGCCTGGGGCGGAGTGGGCACAGGGCTGCCCGCTTTTCTGCCGTGGAACAGAGAGAAAGCGCGGCAGGCCAGCGGTTGACAGTCTTTGCGGGCGCGACGCCCACCTGGACGGTTGGCGTCCTGGCGATGGCGGCCGGCCTGCTGTGGTGGCTGGCCCTGACGCAGCCGGACGGACAGCTCCACGTTTACTTCCTGGATGTCGGGCAGGGGGACGGGATCTTTATCCAGACGCCCAGCGGCCGCCAGGTATTGATTGACGGCGGGGATGACGGCCAGCAGCTGTTCGCTGAACTGGGCGCGGTTATGCCGTTCTGGGACCGTCATATCGATCGGGCGATCGTAACGCACCCTGACTGGGACCATATCGGCGGACAGGTGGATTTGCCCAGCCGCTTCGGGCTCGGCCAGGCGATAATCAGCGAGAATGTGCGCGATCACGAGGACTCGCAGCTGTGGCTGGCGGCGCTGGAGGCGGAGAATGTGCCGGTTGCGGGACTGCAGCAGGGGGCCTGGCTGGATCTTGGCGACGGGGTGGCGCTGTGGGCGCTGTGGCCGCCGCGGGAGGAGTTTTTAACGGGGCTGGAGGAGGATGACAAGAACGAACGGTCGCTGGTGCTGAAGCTGGTTTACGGCAGTTTTTCGGTGCTGTTGACGGGCGATGCCGGCCTGCCCAGCGAGGAGCATTTGTTGCGCGAAGGTCAGCCGGTCGCCGCGCACGTGCTCAAGGTCGGGCATCACGGCAGCGAGCACAGCAGCAGCCCGGCGTTTGTCGAGGCGGTCGGGCCCAGTGTGGCGGTCATCCAGGTCGGCGCGGAGAACCGGTACGGTCATCCGGACCCGGAGGTGCTGGAGGTACTTGACGGGCGTCTGGTATTGCGCAATGACAGGGCGGGGCGCGTCCACATATGGAGTGACGGACGGCTGATGTGGGTCGCGACGGAGAAGGGGGACGGAAGCGAGCTGCTGGAATGGGGCGGCGCGTCCGGCATGATTCCTGCGAGAGACAAAACCGATTGATCCGCGAAGGGGCGCGAAGAGACACGAAGGAACAGCAAGAGCATCTTCTCTGTCCTGTCAGGGTAGCTTTGTGCCCGTATTTTCATATTTGAACAGCTTTCGCCCAATGTCCACGAAACCTAACCTGGGAATGGTGCGTTGCCCAGCAGCACAATCTGTTCTTTGAACACAGGTTCAGAGGCCAGGCGTAGAGTCAATTCAGAAGCAATTACACATTATTTACACCTGCAAATCAGGATTGTACAGTTTATCGGTTCATGGTACTCTGAAGAGATACGGCAGGCTGTGCTGTTAGAAGAAGAGAGAGGGCGATATGCCGAGTCGAGACGAGAGGCGAGCGGCGCTGCGTAAACGTTCGTCAATTCAGGTGTACGTTACAGCGGAAGATAAGCGACGCATTGAGGATGCCGCGTTAGCACGAGGCCGCCGTGCCAGCGAATTTTTGCGGGAACTTGCCTTAGCCGAAGCGGAGCGCTTCGAGAAGCGGGTCCGCCGTGAGGGCGGGACAAGGTGAGCCGGGAAGAAAAAGCCCCGAACCGCGGGCCGGCGGTAACGGGGCAACGTCTCTCAGGGGTGCTGGAGACCTGCAGATGAGTATACCACACAAAGACAGAGTTCCCCATACACAGATACCGATAGCAACTCCCGGTGAACCGGCGGCAACGGTCGAATCGGGGCGGACCAGGGTTACGACGTGCTGATCAAACAGCTGGCAGCCGGCCACGATCCGGCGTCGGCGCCACTACAGGACTCAGAGCATGAATGAGCGACGAAACGGACAACCGCAGATCGCAGCTGCGACAGAACAGATCCAACCCGATCCCATTGCAATAGCATACGATAAACTTCAGGCCTCGGTGGCAGCCGGCAAAGACGATCCCGACGCCAGGGCCATCCTGCAGGCCGCGCTGCCTCACAGCAACGACGCGCAGAGTCTGACCGGGCCGGACGTAGCTGAGGCACTGCGTTCAGAGAATGCAATAGAGCAGGAGCGGGCGAGGACGAGCATCCGGGCGTTGATCGACCAGCAGATTACAATTCCAGAGGGAGCGCTGATCAGCAACTGGAAACCGGAAGATCTACGGATGTCGCGCCCGTTCATGCTCGAGGGCTGGCTGCCATCAGGGCGGCCTGCAATCCTCTTCGCTGACGGCGGTGTAGGCAAGACCTGGCTGGCGCTGGCACTCTGCGCGGGAATTGCCCGCCCACCCGCTACGGGCTCTCAAGGCTGGCTCCACAGCAAAGAAAAGGAGAAGGTGGGCATCCCGGTCATCGGTGAAGAGTTTCGGTCTGGCGCTCCGGTTCTGTTTGCAACCTACGAAGATGAAATGCCGGACGTGTTTTACCGCCTCTCGGCGATCCGCTTCGGCGGGACGGGTGGACAGCGCGACGCCTGGCGGAACTGGGAACTGCCGACCGAGATGCCGGATCTGCAGGTGCTGGATATGGTTGGCCTGGGGCTGGGCCCGT
This sequence comes from Caldilineaceae bacterium, assembly GCA_028819675.1. The sequence continues at coordinate 35,268 of JAPPKT010000338.1, forward strand.
GTTGGGGTACACCGGAGGGTGAACTGACCAACCGGCGCAACGAACTCCTGCCGGCAGGAGAGGCGGTGCGGAAGGTCGCCGAAGACCACCACGCCCGGTTGCTGGTAATCGACAGCCTGGCCGCGTGCTATGCCAGCAACGAAAACGGGCGCGGCTCCGTCCACGAGTTCCTGCGTTCCTGGGACGAGTGGGGGCGCGTGCAGAACTGCACAACCCTCTTTATCGCCCACACCAACAAGGCCGGCGAATTTTCAGGATCGACTGCTTGGCACAACGCGGTGCGCACCCGCTGGCATCTTGGGCATGAGAAGATAGGGATAAAGCCGAAATCCAATCAGCCCGATACAAGGGAAAGCGTCCCCGTTCTGACCTGCGAAAAGGTCAACTATGGGGAGAAGCCGGAACACGGCATCTATCTGACCCGCGGCAACGGCGGACGCTGGGAAGTGATTGCGAGACCGGCGGCAGAAAATGCAGTGCAGGCCAGCGACCCGGACCCAGGGGCGGACGCAATCAGGCTCAATGGGAAAGGCCGGTCGAAAGGGAGCAATGCGGCCACAGACGTTCTTCGCGACGAAACCAAGCTGAAGAAGCTAGGAGGATGAGTGCATGAGATTTCACGACTGGTGGAATGCGTATGTAGACGCGGCCGGGGGCAACAAATGCCAGCCGTCAGACATCGCCTGCGCCATTGCGGAGGCAAAGCCGTGGCTTAATGCCGGTCTGCATGAATGCTGTGAGCGAGCCCTCGCGTTGCTCATTGCATTGAAAAAATCCGATGGCCCAGACACACTGCTCGACCTGCTGTTCGAGAACGAGATAGAGGACTGGGATAAGGTGTTGCCGGTTCTGGAGGGCTATCGCTTTCTACTGATGACCGACAAAGGATCGGATCCCAACAGGCAGAGTTTCGAAGAGATCGGACCACAATTTGAAGAGATGCTTCTGGCCGGTTTTGAGAGTTATCACAAGATCTGGCACGGGATAGGAAAAGAGGCCGACCTGAAACATCCAGTCGCTGCGCTTATCGATTGCTATTTGTCTCACGTAGAGCCGGACACCCACGACACCGGTATATTTCCGGCGCCGCTCGCTGCTCACCGCCATATTGAGACAAAAGCGGAAATGGGTTTTCTCTTTGACGTAACCGAGTATGACCGCTCGCCGCAAACCGGTGAAATGCCAACAGACGATACACACTCCCATCTTCCCAGCCTTACGCCGCGGCCGGCCGGCGTCGTTCCGGCTCTGCCAATCGTGCTTTGGGATCGGGCTGTGGAGGCCAAGCCCGGCCGCGGCGCTCCCTATGGCCTGCGATTGTGGGTCGAGGCGATTCTCTCCGTGCCGGTGAGCGAACGTTCGGGCACACGCACGATTGCGATCCCTTTCGGACAGATGGTCAAAGCAATGTTCAATCGCTATCGCCGTGACCAGTTCCCGGCTCTCAGCGCGGCCTTTCGAACCGTCCACAATATGGGCATTGCATGGGGTGAACGGGGGGCCGAGAGCGTCTGGGTTCCGGTCGTCGTTCGAAATCGACCGGAACGCTGGGATGCCTATGAGAGCGATGTGGTCTTTGAGGTGAATTTGCCGCCCGGAAGTGGTTCCGGCCCACTGGTTTACAAACCTTATTTGAGAGAGATCGGACGGCACAGTGCGCCGGGTTACAGGGCGACGTTGGGTTTGTGCTATCTCTGGGATCGCTACGGCGCGAACAAAGGTCGCTTTATCCAGGCGACGATCCCCCGCCTGGCGCGCAACGATCAAGGCGAACTGATAGACTCCGCTGGCGAGGTTCTGTTGACAAAGCAAAACCAACCGATCAGTCAGTACATGATCGGAAAGGGGGACAGCCGGCGTCTGCGGCCTGACGTCGTGGCGCTGGATGAGCAGGACAATCGCGTGTACAGCATCTCGCATGCAGCCAGGGATCGCAACCCGGCGGTGGAGCGCTATCCGGTACTCAGCGACGCTGACCTGGTCACTCTCTGCTATCCAGCAATCGACGAAACATCCCGCGATGGCAAGCGATTATCTCGAAGCGCACGAAGCAACCGGCAAAGCAGGGCACGAGAGGTGATCGAAGGGATGGCGAACAAGGGCTACTGCACCATCGAAGAGGTGGACAATGGAGTGCGCATTATGCCCCCATCCGGTTGGGGCGCGAGCTATCGCGGTTCGCTGTGACGCGTCAAACAGGTGAACATTCGCGTCAAACAGGTGCATTTAGACGTCAAATAGGTGAACATTCGCGTCAAACAGGTGAACATTTAGCTACTTGTCTCTCTGGTAGGGAAAGGGACCCCATTAACCCCATATACCCCATAGTTCCATAAGGACTATGGGGTATGTTATGGGGGTTGCGCTGAAGCGCCCCCATAACATGTGACAGAAAGACGACGACCGCGACGGGTCGAGAGAACCGTCTATTGCGAACGTCTGCGGCTCGGCTTCAAGCATGAGAATATCTATGTCAACCAGTTCGACACAGTGCGTAAGTTATGCACCGGTTCGCTGTGACGCGTCAAACAGGTGAACTTTGGGCTGCTTTTCTCTCTAGTAGGGAAGGGGATCCCATATAGCCCATACCGCACTGGTGGTGTGAGCGGTCAGCGCAGCCGGAGCCCCAATTTAGCCTGATTTTCCAAAGACAAAGCCTGATCGCTCCATTTCTTCCTTCGCAACCCAATCCAACATGTCTTGACGCCGGCAAAAACGACAATTTGTCGTTTTTGCGGGTGTTTTTTTGCCAATGGATGAAGCGCCGGGCGGGTCTCCTGCACAGGCTGCTTCAGGGGTGGCTGCGGCCATGCGGCCAGCCGTGTAGCCGGCCGCATGGCGGTTGAGATAGGTTAGCGGATCGGGGGCGCGTA
>JAPPKT010000601.1 GCA_028819675.1 Caldilineaceae bacterium
TAACGCTGGCGCAGGACAGCGAGGTGCTCGCGCTGCGCGCCATCGCCGGCGAATATGACCACCAGGGCCGCCACATTTCTATCTCGAAACTGCCCGTCTTCCTCGAGAACATGGAGGAGGGCAACTACCGTATCGACATGAGCCGCGCCTTCTTCCACAACAACGTCGTCAGCTTCAACCACAGCTACGACGGCGACGCCGAAATCCAGAAACTGATCCAAAACCGCGACTTCCGCCGCGCGCTCTCAATGGGAATCCGGCGCGACCAGATCAATGAAGCCATCTTCCTCGGTCTTGGCGTGCCCGGCTCGTCCATGATCGCCGCCAGTCTGCCCTCCACACCCGGCGAGGAGTACGTTGAGAAATGGGCCACCTTCGAGCCCGATCAAGCCAACGCGCTGCTCGATTCGATCGGCCTAGAGGCCAAGGACGACGAAGGCTGGCGCCTCCGACCCGACGGCTCCGGTGACCGGCTGCGCATCGAACTTGCCGCTCCCGCCAACATCGGCTGGGAATGGGACGGCATGCTCGAGATGATCAAAGACCATTGGACGGCGATCGGCATCTGGGCCGACCTCAAGATCCAGGAGCGCAGCCTGTTCGAGACCGAATCACGCGCCAACAATCATCAGCTCGCAGTCTGGACCAACGGCGGCTCCTCGGCTCTCTGGCTATACCCGCGCCACGTTCTGCCGGTAAACCTGGTTGAAGCCTACATGGGCCCCGAAATCGCCCGCTGGTACAACAGCGGCGGCGAGGAAGGCATGGCGCCGCCCTATCCCGAGATGGAGCACGCGCTTGATCTCTTCCGCCAGGGCTACGGTGTCGGCGGCGATGAACGCAACAAGCTCGCCCAGGAGATCTGGGCGCTCGTCGTCGACGAGGTCTGGCAGATCGGCACCGTCGGCCAGGGCGCCGGCATCGCTGTTACCAGCAACAGACTGGGCAATGTGCCGCGCAACCAGTGCCCGGCCCAGCACTGCCGCACGCCCGCAACCAGCCATCCACCCACCTACTACTTCAAGGATTAGTCGAGTCTGAATCTCAGGCCTGTGGTCAGGGGTCACTCCCCTGGCCACAGGCCCATGACCGCCGGAGCGCTCCATGCTCGCCTACGCCGCCCGGAGACTCGTCCTCGCCATCTTCACCCTGTGGACGGTCACCGTGCTCTCATTCATCATAATCCAGCTGCCGCCCGGTGACTTTGTCGACGCCTACATGGCTCAGTTGTCTGCCACGCAGTCCAACGTCTCCGAGCAGCACTTCGAGTCCCTGCGCCGCCAGTACGCGCTCGACAGACCGATGTACGTGCAATACCTTAAATGGATGAGCGGCGTCTTCAGCGGAGATTTCGGTACCTCGATGATGTGGCGCAAGTCGGTGCTCGACGTGATCGGCGACCGCCTCGCCATGACCATGGTACTCTCACTGGGCGCGATCATCTTGACCTGGGCCATCGCCCTGCCGATTGGCATCTACTCGGCCGTACGCCAGTACTCCATCGGCGACTACGTCTTCACCTTCATCGGGTTCATTGGCCTGGGTGTGCCCAGTTTCCTCCTCGCCCTCGTCCTGATGTATCTCGGTTTCACCCTCTTCGACTCAGACATCGGCGGGCTCTTCTCCCCCGAATACCAGTTGGAGCCCTGGAGTTGGGGCAAAGTGAAGGACCTGCTCTATCATCTTCCGCTCCCTGCCATAATCATCGGTCTCAGCGGCACCGCCGAACTGATCCGCGTGATGCGCGCCAACCTGCTGGATGAGTTGCGCAAACCCTATGTGATCACCGCCCGCGCCGCCGGCATGTCGGAGCGCAGCCTCGTACTCAAATACCCGGTGCGCGTGGCCCTCAACCCGTTCGCCAGCACCGTCGGCTATCTTCTGCCCTATATCTTGTCGGGCAGCGTTATCGTCTCCGTCGTCCTGGGCCTGCCCACGCTCGGCCCGCTGCTGCTGGGCTCCCTTGTCGCCCAGGACATGTTCCTGGCGGGTACAATCGTCATGATGCTCGGTGCCCTGACCGTCATCGGCACATTTTTGTCCGACCTGCTGCTGATGTGGATCGACCCGCGCATCCGTTTTGAAATGGTTCAATAACCGTAAATCAGTGGCGCGTGCCGGGGCGCCGGTTCTCACCCACCCGCACGTGCCGCGCATTACAGGTGAACTGTGGCCGAAGAACACACTATTTCCGACAGCGAGGAACGGATCTTCGTTGCCGGTCAGATGCAACTGATGTGGTGGCGCTTCCGCAAGCACCGCGTGGCCGTGGTCGCTACCTTTGTCGTCGTCGCCTTTTATGTCGTCGTGCTGGCCGCCGACTTCCTCGCCTACACCGATCCCAACACGACCGAGGCCTACCGCTTGCTGATGCCGCCCCAACCGATTCGCTTCTTCGACAATGGCAGCTTCCGACCTCACGTCTACGCCGTATCCGGCAAGCGTGACCTGAGGACCTTCAAACGCGTTTACGAGGCAGACCCCAACAATAAACTGACAGTGCGCTTTTTCGCCCGCGGCTACAAATACAAACTCTTCGGCTTCATCCGCACCGATCGCCATCTGATCGGCGTCGAGGGCGCTACCGCCGCGGAGTCACTCTTCCTGCTTGGCACGGACGAAAAGGGGCGAGATGTCTGGTCGCGCATGATGGTCGCGACCCGAACTTCGCTCACCATTGGCCTTGTGGCAGTGGCGCTCAGCCTCGTGCTCGGTGTGCTGTTGGGCGGGATTTCAGGCTTCTACGGCGGCGCGATTGACTCCATCATCCAGCGCCTCATCGAGATACTGCGTTCGATTCCCACCATCCCGCTGTGGATGGGCATGGCCGCCGCCTTTCCCCGCGAATGGAGCGTCGAGCAAATCTACTTTGCCATTACAATTGTCATCGCCTTGCGCGGCTGGACAGGGCTGGCACGCGAGGTGCGCGGCCGCTTTCTTTCCCTGCGCGAGGAGGACTTTGTGACAGCCGCCGATTTGGCCGGTTGCAGCCGCAAGCGCATCATTTTCCGCCACATGATACCCTCATTCCAGAGCCATATCATCGCCGCCGCCACGCTGTCCATCCCGGCCATGATCCTGGCGGAGACCGCGTTGAGCTATCTGGGATTGGGCCTGCGCCCACCGGCAATCAGCTGGGGCGTCATGCTGCAGCAGGTGCAAAATGTCGAGGCCGTCGCCCTGTCACCCTGGTTGCTGGTCTCGGCCGTCCCCGTGATTATAGTGACCCTGGCCTTCAACTTCATGGGCGACGGTCTGCGTGACGCTGCCGACCCCTATGGCATATGAGTAAAATAATTTTCTGATAACTTCCCCCACCCGCCTCTAAAGTCATGCAAGATGACCGCCAACCGATTCTGTCGGTACGCAATCTGAAAACGAGCTTCTTCACCGACGAGGGCATCGTTCGCGCCGTGGATGGCGCCAGCTTCGAAGTTCACCTCGGCCAGACGCTCGGCATCGTCGGTGAGAGCGGCTGTGGCAAGAGCGTTACCGCGCTCTCCATTCTCGGCATCGTGCCCCGTCCAGGCCGCATCATCGAAGGCGACATCCTGCTGCGCCGCGAAACCGAAAACGGCCAGTCACAGGAGGTGGCGCTGACCTCACTCGGCGACAGCAGCAGCGAGATGCGTTCAATCCGCGGCGCCGAGATCGCGCTCGTCTTCCAGGAGCCGATGACCTCGCTCAGCCCCGTTCACACGATCGGAAACCAGATCGTCGGCGCCGCCCGCTTGCACCGCAAACTCACCAAGCGGGAAGCCAGCGAGCTGGCGGTCGAACTGCTCAGCCTGGTAGGGATTCCCCGGGCCGAGGGGGCCATTGACGCCTATCCATTCCAGCTTAGCGGCGGCCTGCGTCAGCGCGCCCTGATCGCGCTCGCACTCTCCTGCGACCCGAGGCTTCTCATCGCCGACGAACCAACGACCGCCCTCGATGTGACCACCCAGGCCCAGATTCTCGATCTCCTGCGCTCCCTGCAGGAACAGAATGGAATGGCTATCATGCTGATCACCCACGACATGGGCGTGATCGCGGAGATGGCCGATCAGGTGGTGGTGATGTACCTCGGCCGCGTGGTGGAGGAAGGCCCCGTGGACACCGTCTTTGGCGAATCGAAGCACCCTTATACACAGTCCCTGTTGCGCTCGATCCCCAGCATCCACTCGACGCCCAAAGTACAACTGCCCACCATCACCGGAACCATCCCCCACCCGTATAACCGCCCGGCCGGCTGCCCCTTCCATCCCCGCTGCCCGGACTTTATCCCGGGCGTCTGCGACCACCACGAACCTGAGCTGCAATCGGTAGGAGATGAGCACCTGGTGAGCTGTTTCCTCTATCATCCGGTACCGGAAACCAGCTCGTAGCGGTCTGATGCGACGACCGGTTAACAGTTGCAGCCCGTAAACAATTGCCAATATGGAAAACGATAACGTACTGCTGGAGGTCAAAGGACTGAGAAAATACTTCCCCATACGGAAGGGCTTTTTGCAACGCGCCGTGGGCCAGGTCCGCGCCGTGGACGGCATTGACTTCCACGTTTACAAGGGAGAGACATTCGGCATCGTCGGTGAGAGCGGCTGCGGCAAAACGACCGCTGCCCGCTGTATCGTGCGCGCGCTGCAGCCTTCGGCCGGAGAAATCCACTTCCGCGCCGACGGCGGCGAAATGACCGACGTTGCCAACCTGTCGAGAGACGAATTGCGGCCCTTGCGCCGCCACATGCAGATGATCTTCCAGGACCCCTTCTCCTCGCTGAACC
>JAPPKT010000077.1 GCA_028819675.1 Caldilineaceae bacterium
TCGCCAGCGACCCCCTCAACCTCACCTTCGCCTCCCCCCAGCTCAACCGCGACCAGAAAGTCGCCAAAGACGTCGCCGAATGGCTCCCCGACCTCAACGAGTGCTGGTTCGTCAACCGCGTCGTCGCCGTCAAGCGCCGCTACGGCCTCTCCATGGACCCCCGCGAGGCCCAGGCCGCCCTCGCCGTCCTCACCACCTGCCCCTCCTTCGCCATGCAACTAATCACCCCCGCCGCCGCAGAAACCACCACCCCGTCCACCGAAACCGAACAAGACTCCTCCCCCCAAGCCGAAGCCCATCCCCTGGACCTCTACGACGACAACAACAACGGCCGCATCACCTGCGCCGAAGCCCGCCGCCACAACATCGCCCCCGTCCGCAGCGATCACCCCGCCTACCCCTACATGCGCGACCCAGACGGAGATGGGGTTGTGTGCGAATGAGTGCAAGCTGACATGCCACTTGTCGTGTCACTTGAGAATTCGATCTATAGCATGAGGAACGAACCAATTTTTTTCGTTGATTTTCTCCTTTGGAGACTTCTACTTCAGTCGTCTATGGCACGGTGTCAAGAACGAAGACTTCTGCCTCGGGCAATATGGCACATTGCGACGAATCTAGGCCGGATTGACGTGCCATTTGAACTTCTACAACCAACAAAGATCGCATCATAGTCTCAAGAGTCCCACATGGCCAGAAGAGCAATTCGTCCTCAGATCGCGGCAGAACACCCTTAGCCGATCAGTGTAGCACACAACCATACGAATACACCCTGTTTTTCCTATTTCGTGGTAAAGCGATTGGGTCCAACCATTGAAAGGTAAGAGTTGGAGACCCAGCCGGAATGTGTGGTTGTGCGGAGTTTGGGTAGAGTAGTGGATAGGGATAGAGACTATGTGTTCACTGAATTGAGGAGGTTCGAACTTTGATCCCAGCGTTCAATGGGTCTAGAATGGCCCTTGGATGTAGAATGTCAGTTCTCGTGTGGACAGGACGAACCAGTTAGACCACTTTAGACACGAGACGTTTAGGCCCATCTGGCCCGCAACAGACCTTTGTGAGGTTTACATCGCATGATTCTTCGATCTGCATACGTAAGATTCTATAGAGCGTTCAACTATGACTACCTCCGCAAACGGCATCCGGAGGCCGAGCCTAACCCTTGGGACAAAATGGAAGACGGTACGTTCTATCCGTATATCTGTCTTGATGTCGACTCCAAGTTAACGGCCGTCGTTGGAGCCAACGAATCAGGCAAAAGCCAGCTTCTACAAGCGATAGAATGTGCTCTAGGCAGGGACCACCCGACTCCCGCAGATTTCTGCCGATACTCTACTCATTTTACCGTCGCTGAAGCTATGAAGCTCCCACACTTTGGTCTTCATTTCAAGAATGTAACTTCGGAAGAGGCCGACGTATTGTCTAGCATTTCGTGTGGCGAAGAAGATTCTGATTTTTCTTCGTTTCGCCTTTTCCGCACTAGTCCCGAAAACGTTACTCTTTATGCAGATGGCAATAAATTTGAAGTGACCGATTCCGAGGCGCTTGCCGATCTTCTACCAAGTGTTTTTCGCATCGACGCGGATCGCGCTATACCTAACAGCGTACCAATTTCGTTCTTGGTTGCTGGAGGAAAGAACGACTACGATCCTGGTCCATCTCGCGCTGCCCGTTGGAATATCGTTACTCCCGTAGTCGAGCATGCATCCGATATTCTGTCTAATCTAAACGATCCCGAGAAAATCGCCGCGACATTTCAAAGCATCTTCAGAAACACTCAGGCCCCGAGCGGATTCAGGCTCAGCGACAACAAGAGCCATCGTAGCCAATTGAACTTGGCTTTTGACCTTCTTGTAACTGTAGGAGGCATAGATGTCTCAGCATTCCGTGAATTACAGAATGCTCTACGCAACGATGACGAGGGCCATGCTAACGGAATCGTAGCTTCCATGAACGACCAACTGGAGAGATCTCTCAATCTCGCCAAATGGTGGTCGCAGGACCATGAGTTCCGTTTGGCAATCACAGTGCGCGATTTTGACATAGTCTTTACAATACGTGATCGCACAGGGAGTGAATATTCATTCGCGGAGCGCAGTAGCGGTCTTAAGTACTTTCTAAGCTATCTTGTCCAATTCTTGGCACACGTCAATAGTCGGCAAAAGAGTGAGATTCTACTGATGGACGAGCCAGACGCCTTTTTGTCAAACCAAGGTCAGCAAGATCTTCTCCGAGTACTCCACGAGTTTACGGTTGCAACTGCGACTACACCAGGTGGCCAAGTCTTGTATGTGACTCACTCTCCATTCCTACTCGACAAAAACCGTGCCGACCGGATTCGCGTCCTCGATAAAGGTGCCGGTGAAGAAGGAGTGCGGGTTGTAAGAGATGTGGGGAAAAATCACTTTGAGCCTCTCCGAACTGCCTTGGGCAGCTTCGTCGGGGAGACGATGTTCATCGGGAACTGCAACCTTATGGTGGAAGGGTTAGCCGACCAGATTTATCTCGCGGGTATGTCAGATATGCTGAATAAGAGGGGCTTCGCAAGAACACAGTGGCTCGACTTGAATCGAATCACTTTGGTGCCAGCAGGCTCTGCAAGTCATGTGCCGTATATGGCATACCTGGCACGGGGAAGAGACGTCAACAAACCTGCAATCATTGTGCTCCTCGACGGAGACCGGGAAGGCAACCTTGCTGTGAAAGAATTGATGCGTGGCGGACCCCGAAAGAGGCAATTGGTACGACCAGAATACATTTCACAACTGAAACCAAACAGTATACCAGACGTAAAGAGTGATTTTGCTGAGGGACCACTGGAGATCGAAGATCTTATCCCTATTGAAATCGGGCTATCCGCCGTGAAGCGTTATTTGAGCGAAATGGAGATGGAAGAACCAGAAAATTTCCCGACTACAGAGACAATTACCAACCTTCTTTCGGAGTCCAAGAGTGTTTTCAAAGGGATTCAAACAGGAATTCGCCAAGCAGGCAGTGAACTGCGGCTGGAGAAAGTCGGATTCGCCCGTAATGCCGTAGCAGCTTGCGATGAAAGGAATGATGAACAAGCAAATGAGATGCGAAAACGGTTTGCTGCACTGTTCAGCCACTTGACAGCTAAACAACGTAAAGCCGAGCGAGAACAGGAACAAGAGTCTATAGCCGCCCGCGTAGAACGAGAGAAGCTGGTTTTCTTACGTGATAAGCATTCAGGGGCGACGAAAGCAGATGTCGACGTTATGCTGGAGCGAATCGAGTCTGTCGTGGATCTTTCAGTCGAAGGGGATGCACTAGTGACCGACATCAGACGGATTCGGGCTGAATTTGAATTGGATCGCGATCTTAATGACAGTATCGTTGAATATGATACTCTTGTTGAACGGATTGAGATGCTCAAATACGCTGAGCTTCATGCTTCTCAGCCAGCGGCTCAAGAAACAGAAACACAATGACCGGCACAGTCGCTATCGGGTAGTTGTGTTGCTGCCAGATCTTCATGCCAGCCCAATTCCAACCCGAAGACGACGACAACTCCTGCCAAATGAGCCCAGTGCCATGCTCTCAGCACGGTCCGGCCCAGCACATTTAACTTCCACCACTACACGCGCCCCCCCACTTCACCCCCTATCCCAACTCAATCCCCCTCCAACAGTCGCCCAACCTCCCCCTACCCACAAGCTGCGACAACAGCCTATAGTTATTGTGCTCATAACGCACCCGCCCTGTGGCGACCGCCATATGCGCCTCCACCCGCTACGACAGCTCATAGACCGCCATCGGCGCCGCCTTCACCCTTACCGCACTGGACTCCCACAGCGCCGCCAGGATAAGCGCGTCCTCCGCCATATCATCGGCCTCCTTCTCCATTCGGCTCGACTCCCTCAAATCCAGGTCGTCGATGAACGCGGCCTTCCCTTCACCCTCCAGACAAAGACTCAAATGCACCAACTCGTGCATCAACGTGAACCAGAAGTTGTCGACGCGGTGGCAACGCAACGTCAGCCCGACCCCAGGTCGGCCTCCTCCGTGCGGAGCTTGTTCGCCGAAATCGGGTCGGGAAACTCTCTCTCTACGATTTCACTTTCATACGCCTTCACCGCCTCGACAAGAGCATCAAGCTCGCGGTCCTCCGGCGATCCCTCTTCCGCACCAAGAATCTCGATGATACGTGATACCGCCTTCTTGTGCTCCTCCTCTGTTCGAATTGGCCTGATGAAATCTCCTGCATCTCTTTTGGTCATCTGATTCCCCCTTGTTCTACTGATCTTAATTCCCTTTCACCCCCATTATCCTGACCCCTGCATAAACCGCCAAGACATCACCACTACCACGAATCATCCACCAATAGCCCGCTCTCGAATCTTTCCGCACATTCGAAATCCGCGTACCGCAGCCGCATCACCCGCCCAAACGAGGCCCACCGACCCTCGGCTGGCAGGACTTGGACGCTGAAGCAGCCATTCAGTCTCGCCACTTCCTGGCATGGCCCTGCAATATCGATGAGGTATACTGTGCCAAACGAGTAGACTTGCAGTGTGACGAACTAGGGAACAACCGAATCCTCCGCCCCCCAAATCCATCCATGACCCAACCCACGCCCAGCCGACGCTTCCAAATCACACTCCAACCAAGCGTACTCCGCTGGGCGCGCGAACGCGTCAACCTATCCCCAGACGCCCTGGCCGAAAAACTGAACGTCAAACCCGACCGTGTCACCCAATGGGAACAGTCCGGCAAAATCAGCATCGCCCAGGCGGACA
>JAPPKT010000345.1 GCA_028819675.1 Caldilineaceae bacterium
GGGGATTTCATCGCCGACTTTCTGGAGAAGGAGGGCGTGGATTTCAGCTACAGCCCGCGTAAGCCGGGGCACCGGACCAGCGCGGTTGTGCTGGGCATCGAGCCGCCGGACAAGTTTCCACTGGTCTATTACCGCGAGAACTGCGCCGACATTGAGCTGACAATTGACGACGTGCTGGCTGCGCCTGTTGCCGATGCGAAGGTGTTCCAGTTTGCGGGTACGAATTTGAGCAAGGAGCCGAGCCGCAGCTCGACGATGTTTGGGGCGGAGTATTCGCAGCAGGTGGGTACGACCGTCATTTTCGATCTGGATTTCCGGCCCGATCAGTGGCATGACCCGCGGGCGTTCGGCGTGGTCGCGCGTTCTGTGCTACCCAATGTTGACGTTGTGATCGGTACGGAGGATGAGATCAACGCGGCTGTGCTCAGCGATGCCAGTCAGATGTCGTTGACGCACTCGCAGGTGTCGGATGCGAAGGTGGAAGGCGACGTCGAGTCGGCAATCGGCTGGCTGCTGGAGCTGGGGCCGCAGGCGGTGGTGGAGAAGGTGGGGGCGCTGGGTTCGCGGGTGCATTTGGCTGGTGGGGATGTCCTGGAGGCGCCCGGTTTTCCGGTCGAGATTTACAATATCCTTGGTGCCGGGGATGCGTTTGGGGCCGGGTTCATCTACGGTTTTGTGAATGACTGGGGCTGGCAGAGGTCGGCGCGGCTGGGGAATGCATGTGGGGCGATGGTGGTGCTGGCGCATGGGTGTGCGAATTTCATGCCGACGTATGATGAGGTGATGGCGTTTGTTGAGGAGCGGGGTGGGTTTTAGGGGGCTACAGTTTTTTCAAGGGGAAATCGCTAGACTACCTCGGAAGCGAATGAGGCTTCCTGCTTAGAAACAGCTAGCCAAATCAGGAACCGATGAATTCAGTATCAATTTCAGAGATTGTCGCGAAAAACTATAAGAACATTCGACTGGAAAATGGGATAGAATTTGGCGATCTGACCGTTTTAGTTGGAGCGAATGGTTCTGGAAAGAGCAACCTGATATCACTGTTTGAATTCCTGCAGGACAGCGTTGCGGGCACCATAGCGGATGATCAGAGAGGAAGAACAAACTTTGAAGACGCGGTCTTTGAATTGGGCGGGGCACGAATACTGGATGGAGCGCTCGAAGCACCGGCTAACGTAGGTATCGAGTATCATTTCGCAATAGATCAAGACGAAGCAACTCTGGGGATCGATCTGCTGGTGCAAGGAAACCACAGGCAAGTTATTGTCGGGAGCGAGTATCTGGATAGCGGTCGAGGTCTCTCCACGCCTCCTGCCTATTACCGCGTACATAGTGGGGAGTATGGCGGCGGCGGCTCAGGCGTTGTATCTGTGTATAGCCATTCAGAAGCCGTGACGAGGATTTTGGCTCAACCTCCTACCCAGTTAGTGCAGATAAGAGATGTTCCTGTAAATGAGTTAGCTTTAGCTGCAATGCCCCGCTTGCTGGAAGGGAGTCGCATCCCCCCGGAAGCAGTTCCCTTGTACGGACCTCGTGGAAAAATAGTGGACGCTGCACTTTATTGGAGCTTTTACAACGCGAACAACATGGATTTGGAGCGGATAAAAGCGTCATTGCCGAAACTAGGCCGGTCCGACTTGTTCTTGTCAGAGACGGGTGAGAATCTGGCACTAGTTTTGTTCAATCTGATACAGGAAGATATTGAATTTGAAAGTACAATTAATGAAGCCATTAGAGATGTTCTTCCATTCACCAGGAGGATAAGGGGTGTGCCGATTGGCAGTTACGCCCTAACCATTGAGTGGCATGTGGAGGGTTGCTCCGAACCATTCTATCTCAACGAAATGTCGGACGGCACCATACGCATGTTGACTTGGGCTGTCATTTTGCACTCGCCGAGCCTCCCTACGCTTATTGTTATCGAGGAACCTGAACTTGGGATCCACCCAGCATGGATGCCGATCCTTGCCGAATGGATCAGAGGGGCGGCGCAGCGGACGCAGGTAATCGTAAGCACTCACAGCCCTGATCTACTCGACAGTTTTACCGACCAACTTGATAACGGTGGATCCATTTATGCATTTCAGCCGGATAACGAGCGTCGAAGTCACTTTACCCCGTCAAGAATAACCGAGAGTGCCGTTACAGGTTGGCTTGAGGAAGGATGGCAGTTAGGAGACTTGTATAGGGTAGGCAATCCCGCGGTTGGGGGGTGGCCTTGGTAGTTTGGGTCTTTTCGGGAGGAGGAGAATCGGAAGTCAGAGGATTGATACCACTGCTCGAAAGAGTCCGCCCAGATTTCATTTTCGAACGAAAATCACCAGTCAGAAGGAAGCCTGGACCACGTCCGTCGGATGAACCTGGTTATGGGAGAACAGGAAGGAGCCACGCGCAGCAACTAGAGAAGCTGCTCTTTGAGTCACTAAACGCAGGTGGATTCTGTGATGTCATTCTCGTAATCGATGACCTTGACTGCCACGACGCCAGCGAAAGGCGAGAGCTTTTCGCCTCATCAATTGGAAAGGTAGAACAGGCGGCCAGCATTTCATTCTATGTTGGATTTGCCTCACCAGAGATTGAAGCGTGGATCGTTGCCGATTGGGACGGCACGGTTGCTTCCGATCCGGACTTTAGGGGTTGTCATGGCCAGATGCGTCATTGGCTAAGCACGCAGAAGGCTGTTCCCTTTAGCAATCCTGAGACATTTGGTGTTTTTGAAGAGGAGAAGGATTCGTGTCGTGATAAGCTCTCCGACGCGATTGTCGAAGCTTCATTGGAATGCGGCGCAAAGTCCCGGTACTCCAAAGGCATCCATACAGCAAGGTTTTTGAGACAGATTTCGCCTGAGGTTGTGAGTGTCAAGTGTCCGCTATTCAGAGAGCTGTATATTCGGTTAACCATGGATGACTAGGATTGGGAACAAATGAAAGTACGAATTGCGACGGCTCCCGTATCGTGGGGCGTTTTGATGAAGGACACGCCGAACGTTCCTCCTTATAGCCAGGTTCTTGATGAGATTCGGGAGGCCGGTTATGTAGGGACGGAGTTGGGGCCTTATGGCTACCTGCCATTCGATATTCCGAAGCTGCGTGACGACCTGGAGCGGCGGGGGCTTACGCTGACGTCGGCATTTACGATTTTCAATTTCCTGGCCGGGAAGGATGACGAGACGGTCTACCGAGAGGCGCTGGAGACGGCAGAGGTGCTTGCGGCGATGGGCTGCGAATACATTGTGCTGTCGGATGTTCTTTTCGTGGTGGAGAACCGGGGCGGGCGGGCAGGACGCATACGGCGTGAGGATTCGCTTAGTGACGCCGAGTGGGACCAGGCTGCCGAGAATGTGAACGCCTTTGCCAAGGTTGTGCATGACGAGTACGGCATGAGGTGTGCGGCTCACCCGCACGTGGGCGGATACCTGGAGACTGATTTTGAAATCGACGCGCTGCTTGAGCGTACCGATCCTGAACTGGTCGGTCTCTGCTTTGATATGGCGCACATTGCTTACGGCGGGGGCGATCCGGTGGCGGTGCTGGACAAGTGGCGGGACCGTACGTGGTATCTGCACATCAAGGAGTGCGACGGACGCGTCCGCGAAGAGGTGATCGGGCGAGAGGGCGATTACTACGATGGTGTTTCGTCCGGCGTCTTTCCGGAACTGGGCAAAGGGACCGTTGACTGGCAAGGGATCAACCGCATCTTGCACGAGATGGACTTTGACGGCTGGGGCACAGTCGAGCAGGATATACTGCCGGGAATCGGGATCGACGCTCTGGCAAGCGCGAGGGGTAACAGGGCGTTTCTGCGCGAGAGTCTCGGATGGTAATAGAGAAGGACCGTAGTTGAAGCGTGACAGAAGGTGCCATCGACTCAGCAGAGTGTTATGGACACAATAGTCAGGATTCGTCACCGGCTTGCGGATGCTTCTGAGCTGGTCGTTCTTATCAGCTTTCTGCTGGTATTTCTCTTTTTCTCCATCCGGGCTGAGAACTTCCTTTCGCTGGTTTCCTTAACCAACATACTTACTATCGCCAGCATCAAGGGCATTTTTGTCGTGGGCGTGGCGATGTTGATGATTTCCGGTGAGTTTGACCTGTCGGTAGGGTCGATCCTTGCGGTGGCGACGTTCGTCTTTGCGCTCAGCCTGGAGGGGGGGATGGCGCCGCTTGCCGCCCTTGTGTCAGGCTTGGCGGTCAGCGCGGTGCTGGGCGGGATAAATGGCTTTATCGTCATTCGTACGGGCATTCCCTCGTTTATCGCGACTTTGGGGACGATGCTGGCATTTCGAGGTATAGCACGGGCTATAGGGGGCGCGGACTTTGCACGTTATACCGGTGAACTGCCGGCATTGTTCACAGGACTGAATGGCGAGTTCACGTTCATCAATCGCTTAGCCGAACCGGCAGGAAGCGCGCGGATGGCGATAGTCTGGTTCCTGCTGTTCGCGGTTCTGGCGGCAGTTGTCATGCGCAATACGCGTTTCGGTAGTTGGGTTTACGCGACGGGTGGCAACCGGGCCGCGGCCATCGCCCAGGGCGTAAGAACGAAGTACGTGATCGCGGTGAACTACATTGTTACCGGCCTGCTTGCCGGATTTGCGGGAATCGTGCAGTTTGCCTCGCGGCCGGCCGTGGATCCTCTACGGGGCGAGGGTTGGGAGCTGACCGCGGTGGCTGCCTGTGTCATCGGCGGCATCTGGCTCAGTGGAGGATACGGCACGATTGTGGGCGCGGCCGTGGGCATGCTGTTGCTTCAGATGG
>JAPPKT010000084.1 GCA_028819675.1 Caldilineaceae bacterium
CTAGTCTTTCCTGGGGTTCAAGCCCTGCTAGTCTTTCCTGGGGTTCAAGCCCTGCTAGTCTTTCCTGGGGTTCAAGCCCTGCCAGTCTTTCCTCGGGGTCCAGTCCCGCCAGCTTTTCTTCAGGGGTGGCCGTTTCGAGCACGCGTTGCCGAATTTCTTCTCCAATCTCCATGATCTTTTCCGGGGTCAAAATCTCAGTCATACTGTGCTCTCCCTTCAAGGCCAAGGTCCGTTGCAGCCCCATCACATAGTCTTGCACCGGAGGCGAATCTGTCGCCGTGGCCGCATCCAGCGCAGCAGAGGCGGCCTCTCGTTCCTGATCCCGGCTGGCAAAGAGCTTGACAAATGCGTTATGCGGACTGGCCGGCAGTTCGTTCAGAACCAGCAACCAGATTCGCCGCAGCAGCGGCAATGGGCTCCGATAGACACCATCCTGCCGTTCCTCATATCGCCACTCTGCCAACCGTGCCTTCCGCGGCGTTCGTGCGCTCAAAACCACGGTTAGCACATGCTCCTCGGGCAATCTCTGTGCCTGACGATAAAAATAATCGTAAGCAACAGCTTGGGCAAGCGCACTCTCGTTTACCGACTCCGTATACTTGAACTCCAACAATACATGACCTGCTGCATTGTCGCGCACCCCATCCGGCAAACGTGCTCTCTGCGCTTCGTTCCACTCTTCGCCCTCCCTTCGGAGGAGCAGTACATCGGCTTTGGGAGACTCTCCCAGGAGATCCACCTCTACATTAACTGTGATCTCCACCGGCGCCAGGGACAACTGCAACAGTTTTCCGAGAACCTGATGTGACTGAAAACGAACCAGCACAGAGCTATGGCCTGCAGTAAGTCATGACTGTTTCACCTACTTCGGCATATCCCGCAGCGCATAGAAGATGGGCAGAGGGCTCCAGTCGTTTCTCACAATACCCCACTGGGCCTTCTCAGTGCCGTCGGCCACCACGCGGAAATTCAGGTTCCACAGAATCGCCGGGCCAACCCAGCCCCATCTCTTCATCATCTGAAAGGCCTCGACCGTCCACGTCGCCTGCTCTTCGAAGCTGTTATCATTCGCATACCCGTAACGCGGATCAAACGCGCCCCCGGCTGCCCACCCAAACTCCGTCGGCCAGATCCGCTTGTTAGCCGCGCCGTATTTGACCGCAATGTTTCGATACCCCTCCATCGTACTCCGGAAACTCCACGAGTGGTGCGGGCTATCGCAAGCGCCGTTGAAGCCGCTGTTGCCATGGATCTGAATCGCCTCACAGCCCTGTTCCCACGTGTACTGGGGCGGCACGTTATATCCACTTGGATGCGCGCCGATGCCGTCCATGTAGCTGTTCAGCCCGGCTTGGAACATTTTCTCAAGGTACTCAAAGTCATCCATCGCTGCGATACCGCCCCGGCTCTGCGGCGCCCCGTTGCTGGCAGCCGGCGTCAGCGCCCCGCTGATCACGAACATCGACGGACACGCCCTCTTGATCTCCGCGTAGGCCGGTCTCAAGAGCGCGACATACTTGGCAGGATCCAAAGGCAGGTTGCCCCATTCGTAATGCAGGTTCTGCTCGTTCCAGACCTCAATCGCCTTCAGCGAGGTCCCGCAATACTTGCCGGCCATCGCCCCCAGGAACCTCGCAAACGTATTCGGGTCCGCCGGAGGACCGCCCACATTCGGCTCAAATCCTCCTTCGCGCGCCCAAGCCGGCGCATTCACCACACTGAACAGCAGGCTGATGCCCGCGTTATTGGCCGCGTCGATGATCCCCTGCATCGAGCCCCAGTCATATTGGCCCTGATTATTCTCAAAAACCTTCCATTCAATCTGCTGCTTCACCCAGCCGAAGCCCAACTCGCGTGTCTTTTGCATCACTTGGCCGGCATAATTGTTGTGCACCATATGCGCCTGCACACCATAACCGAAACTGCCGCCCCCGGCGGGCGGCGCTGCCGCTGCCGGCGCGGCGGCTGGCGGGTCCGGGATGTCGGTGATTACTCCAATCGTGTTCAGAGGACCGCTGGCGGTCGTCAATTCAGCAAACACCCAGCCCTTTTTGCCGTTGCCAATATCAATCTGCCACCAAGTACCGGCATCGTTCTTTCCAAAAATTAGATAGGGCTGACCCGCGTTGAGTTGGCTCAAAATGGTATAGTTGGTACCCGGCCCTTCGCGCACATTCGTATTCTGTGTGCTGACCAGTCTCGCAACTTCAGGCGTCGGCGTCGGCACCGGCGTAGCAGTCGCAACCGGCGTCGGCGTCGCCAGGCTCATTGCCACCGTATTCTGCGGGCTCGCCGCCTGCATGCTGCCCAGATTCGATACCTGCACAACCTGCGCCTCGACCTGTATGTCCCCCTCGCCTGCCGGCGCCATGAACGTATAAACTGGATTCTCAATCGGGACCGTTACCTCCTCCATCACGCCGCCGTCAGGGTGGAGTATCCTATATGCTACCTTCAGCATCGCCGGCGACGTATTCACCCCGCCTCCCGTCTGAAACTGGCGCGCGACCTCCCACAAGTCCGGGTCCACGTCCCCGGAATCCACGTCACGCACCATCACTTGGGTCACGTCAAATCGCTCCAGCAGGTTGAGCTTGCGCGCAAAGCTGCTGCTGTTCTCGATCGTAACCGTCCGCTCCATCTGCTGGTCGTCAGTGTACGCATACACATAGGCCCCGATCGCGTCATCCCATGCCAAAGGGCGCGTGATTCGCGGGTTGACCGCCGCAACCTCAACATTCCCTCCGGGAATGATCACACCATCTTCTCCCTCCAGCCGGATCTGAGCGACCAAAGGTTGCAGAGACTGTTGAAAGCCTTTGAGCCACCACTGGTTTCCGCTTCCTTCCACCGACATGCCCGGCAGTTCCACCTGCACCTTGCGCCGGTCGATCTGGTCTGTGGCGTAGGCTAGCAGGGCGCTCATCTGCCCTCCCAACTGATACGCCCCAGGATCGGTCGGTCCCGGAACCAGTATACGGTCGGCAACGCTTCCCAATGCCTTCCAGTCGTAGCCCCGTGTGTTCCACGCCACAGCCGAAACCTGCTGGGGCGACTCCACCCGAACAGCCAGCCAGCGATTCATATCCGGCGCGTGCAGCCGTTCCGCCAGACGTTCAATGAAATGGGTGAACGCCTCCTCCCCTGCCAAAACCGTTTCCATGCCGCGATAATCAACGATGACGCCAGGATAACTGTACTGGTTGAGCAGGTTTGCCACCGCGTCCAACTGGTTCTGCATCTGTCCGGATTGCACCAGCATGTTGTGAAGCAGGTCGCTACGCGGCGCCTCGCCGCTCTGCCAGTTGCGCAGTACCGGCACGATCGCATAGTTCCCGGCCGGAACATTCGTACGCGAGACATCCAGCGCACCGTCTCCACGCAGGTAAAACCCCCCGACGGCAAGGGTTGTAATCGCAGCGTTGGCCAGACTCGCTGGAGCCTGCTCGCCTACCCCAATGTTGGTCCCAACCCGCGCTGGCGGCGCGCCTGTCTGCATCACCACGAAATTGGCAGGAGGCGGGCCCCCTACGCGGGCCTCAATTTTATCCTCCACTGCCAAAACCGCACTGGGCACGAATTCCCAACTGTCCCCATCCCAACTGTACAGTTCCAGCGTTTCGTACGGCTGACTGTCGTTGGGTATTGGGATCTGCACGATGCTTTGCTCCAGGCGCCCTCCCACAACGTCCACTTGGTAAATTGGGCTCTTGGCTTCCAGGCCCGCGCCGGCCAGCGCATTCAGCGCAGTCATCCACGCCTCTCCCGCACTCCCGTTCAGAAACTCTGCACGGGGAATGCTTACAAGGCTGACGCGAAAGGATTCAATTACACCTTCCGGAGGAAAAACGATCGTCGTCCCGTCTGGATCCATGAGCGAACCGCCGTTCCTGCCAATCTCCGTAGAAGACAGGCCCTGGATGCGCTCAAGCAGACTGATCGGCGGCAAAAGCAACGCCGCGATGATCAGAGCGGGAATCAGTACGAGCGAAAGAATGGCCGTTGCAAACCTCTTCAGCCCGGAGGCCGGTCTCGTCTCGGGTCGGAGCGGCTCATCATAATCGAAAGATGACCTTCCCATTTACCTTTTCCTCCATTCTGCGCCGCTTTCGGCCAGGGGCGCGTCTAACGTGAGTCTTGTCTACTTGCATGTGCCCATCTGCAGCGGTCGCTTCATCATCACATGCCCAAGCGACCAGACATCTGTCATTCTACTGCTCTCTGCGGCACACAGTTGAGTTCGGGAAAACTGTCTCTATCGCCCGTCGCCGCCTCACCGGGCTGCCGCGAACCGTCACATTCGCCGGTGCCGGCAGCAGGCGAACCCGGCCATTGCGCTGTCGCGCCTGATGCAACTATTCTGCAACCGGGCAAAAAATGCGCCAATCTCCTTGGCGCACGCAGTCCACTATCTATCTTAGCACAGGCAAAAAACTCAACAAAAATAGCTACATTTCACAAGACATCGGACTCCTGTGCCCTCATATTCACCGCACACTGCCCCCTGGTCCCGCGCTCCTTCAGGCGCACCATCCGTCACAGCCACGCTCAATCCAAGCCCTGTGCGGAGTGAATTGAGGTGTTTCTCTCTCCTCACTCCTAGCATTTGGGCGGTCGGGCCTATTAGGCCCACCCATTTGGGGGGGGGGGGCGCGCCCCCCCCCCCCCCCCCCCAAAAAAAACAAAAAACCCCCCGGGGTGTTTTTTTTTTAGGGGGGTGGGTATAAAAAAAAAAAAAAAG
>JAPPKT010000303.1 GCA_028819675.1 Caldilineaceae bacterium
AAATCTTCATCAGCCCCGACGCCGGGGCTGCCGGCGAGACCATCACCGTTCAGGGGCACGGCTTCCAATCGGATATGGATATTTTCCTGCTTGTCGGGGGCGCCAACGCCGCATCCGGCCGCACCGACAAGCTCGGGCGCTATACACAGCAGATCTTCGTTCCCATCTCCGGTGAAGGCGCCCACCGGGTGACGTTGGTCGACGAATCGGGCAACTTCGCCTCCACATCATTCTATATGGAGTTCGGCTTCGACAATGTCCAGGACCTGGAAAAGAAGCTGGATGCCCTGGATGAGAAGTTGGAACAGTTGAACGGAACGGCATCGCAAGCCGGTCTGTCGCCTGCTGCACACCAGGTCGCGGTGGAGAGTGTGCCGGCAACGACGGCACTCGCCACATCTGCTGTACCTGGCGGGAGCGCGACCTGGCCGGTGGTCGGCGGCGTCGGTATCGGCATTGCGCTCGGCCTGCTGTGGGTTTCGTTCCGTAGACGAACTGGATGAGCCGTCAGCGGCAAATGGGTCGCGGCCGTCCTGAATGCCAGACGCCCCAAAGAGGTCGGCGGCGGGCGGTAACCGGGTGGCTGCTGGCCGCGGGTGTTGGCGAAAGGATCTGTACTATGAATACGACTAGGTCGACCAAAATCCCAGCGTGGCTGCTCAAAGTCGTCCCGATCAGCCTGGCGATCATAATCGGTCTCTCCTCCTCGGCCCTGGCCCAATACAGTCCCCCTCATGAGGAACCCGGGCCGGCGGTCGAGCGGCTCTATTTCAAAGCGTTCAACGTTGACCGCGCGCCGCTGGATCTGGAAGCTGGGGAGATGGACCTCTACTACTTCAATCTGAAGATTGCCGCGGCCCGTGAGCTGCGCGACAACGAGGGCATCCAACTCTTTGAGGCGCCGGCCAGCACAATCTCGCTGATTCTCAACCCGGCGCCGGCCCCGGAAGGAAGGTTGAACCCCTTCTCGATCAAGGAAGTGCGGCAGGCCATGCAGCGCCTGATCGACCGCGAGTTTGTCACCCGGGAGATCTACCAGGGCCAGGCGAGTCCGATGTACACCAACGTGGCCTCCACCGATTACGATTATCTGACCGTCTTCGACGTGATTCAGCAGGCGGATTTGGACTACGATCCCGAATACGCACGCCAACTGATCGCCGATGCCATGACTGAGGCCGGCGCAGAGTTGGTTGACGATGTGTGGCATTTCAACGAGCAGCCGGTCCGCCTCAAGTTCATCATGCGCGTGGAGGACGAGCGGCGCGACGTGGGCGATCTGATTCGATCGGCCCTGCAGGACGCCGGGTTCGCGGTCGCGTCCAATCGCCAGACCTTCGCGCCAGCCATCCAGACCGTCTATGCCACCGATCCGGCCCAGTTTGAATGGCATCTGTACACCGAAGGCTGGGGCCGCGGTTCGCCCAACCGCTATGATTTCGGCGGCATCAACTCCTTCTATGCCCCCTGGCTGGGGAATATGCCCGGCTGGAAAGAGGTCGGCTTCTGGCACTACGAAAATGAAGAGCTGGACGATCTGGGTGAGCGCCTCTTCAAGGGCGAATTCGCCGACCAGGCCGAGCGTGACGACATGTATCGCGAAATGACCCGCATCGGCCTCGACGAGTCGGTCCGCATCTGGATCGCCACCGTCATGAACGCTTTCCCAGTACAGGCCGGCGTCGAGGGCATAACCCAGGACCTGGCCGCGGGGCCGCGCGGCCTGTGGAGCCTGCGTTCGGCCTATAAGGCGGGCAGCGACGAACTGACCGTGGGCCACCTGTGGGTGTGGACTGAACGCACGACGTGGAACCCGGTCGGCGGATTCGGCGATGTCTACAGCAGCGACATCTGGCGGCATCTGCAGGACCCGGCCATTTGGAATGACCCGTTCACCGGGATCCCGGCGCCCTTCCGTATCGACTATGAGGTTGAGACGGCCGGACCCGACGGCACGTTGGATGTGCCGGCAGACGCCATCATGTGGAACGCGCAACGGGGCCGGTGGTCGAACGTGGGTGAAGAGGTAACCGCCACCAGCAAGGTCGTCTACGACTACAGCAAATTCTTCCAGGCCCCGTGGCATCATGGCCAGCCGATCAGCATGGCCGATGTGCTCTATTCTATCTATCAGGGCTTCGACCTGTCCTACAATCCCGATAAAGCCAGGATCGAAACGGTCATCGCCACAACCGCGCGTCCCTTCCTGGAAACGATCAAGGGCTACCGCGTGCTGGACGAAAATCGCATCGAAGCCTATGTGGACTTCTGGCATTTTGAACAGAACTACATCGCCTCCTACGGTATCCCCTCCGGGTTGAGTACTCCCTGGGAGATGCTCTATGCGATGGATGAGTTGGTATTCGGCCAGCGGCGGGCTGCGTTTAGCGACACGGCTGCCGCTCGCTACAACGTGCCATGGATCAGCCTGGTGCTGGACCGGGATGCCCGCCTCGTACGCAAGGCCATGCTGGACCTGCGACGGGCAGAGACCATCCCCACCGATGTGTTCACCCTGCCCACTGCCGACGGCGAGATGGTCCTCACCAGCAGCGAAGAGGGCGTGGAACGTTACACAGCTGTGCTCGACTGGTTTGACGAGAAAGGGCACATGGTTATCAGCAACGGTCCCTTCACGTTGGAGCGTTATGATCCACCGGCCCAATTCGCCGAGCTGGCCGCCTTCCGTGACGAGAACTACCCCTTCACAGCCAGCGATCTCTACCGCGGGCTGCCTGATCTGATCGAATATACCGAGATCGAGGCGCCGCCGATCGAGTTGGGCGCTGACTATGAAGTTACCTTGACGCTGGAAGGGCCTGGCAATCTGTCCTTGCGCTATCTGCTGATCGACACCGCCACCGGGGAGATCATCCAGCAGGGCGACGCCGACACCCTGGACCCCAACTGGTTTGCAATCAGAATGACTGCTGAGACCACGGACGAGTTGGATCTGGGGATCTACGAGTTGGTGCTGGTTGCCTACAGCGATGAGCTGGCCCGCATGGCGGAGCGGCGCATCGAGCTGGAAGCGGATATCGCCATCATCGAAGAGGAGCCGGCAGCGGAGGAATCAGAGTCCTCCGAAACAGAGGAAGCTTCATCTTCCGACTCGGATGAGGAGTCGTCCGAGGCCGCAGCTGACGAGGAAGAGAGTGAATCCGAGACGGCGGCTGACACCGAAGCAGAGTCCGACACAGCGGAATCCGATACAGAAACCGCCTCCGAATCGGATGCAGAAGCCGAATCGGAGAGCACTGCGTCTGAGTCTGAAGAAGCCGAATCTGAAGAGACCGAGTCTGCAGAAGCTGAATCCGAACCGGCCGCCGGTCTGCCCGTGAACGTAGTTGTCGGCGCCGTGGTCGCTGTCATCATCTTTGGCGGCATCCTGCTCATGCGCCGCAGACGTTAACAGCAGTGGCTAGTGAAACGTGGACAGTGTATAGTGAATAGCAACTTCACTTACTCCCCTGACTACTGACCACCGATCACTAGCCACTGACCACTGCTGTAATGTCACTTTTTCGTCCCCTCCTCGTCCGTTCCCTCACCATGGTCGGGGTTTTCTTCGTCGTTCTGCTCATGCTGGTGTTGACGCTGGGCCTGACCGGCTTTTCCGACCGCATTCTCGCTGCAACGATAGGAGAGCAGTTGCGCGCCGAGCGAACCGCGCTGGCCGAGACCATCCGCGACCCCGACGAGATGGAAAAGGTGCTGGAGAAGCGCCGCGAGGAACTGGAGATCTTCTATGGGCTGCGCACGCCCTGGTACTATCGCCTCCCGCGCACCGCATTGCGGGTGTTGACCCTCGACCTGGGCGAAGCCCGCTCGCTGCGCAGCTTCGACGGCAGCAATCGTGTCTTCGATATCGTGACCGAGCGCGTGCCCAACTCCATGCTCCTGCTCACCACATCGTTTATCATCACCGCCATCATCGGCATCGTCGGCGGCTCCTATCTTGCCACCCGCCAGGGTTCCTGGCTGGATCGCTTTGTCTCCGGCTTCGCGGCCGTTTCCTTTGCCATTCCCACCTGGTGGATCGGCATCCTGTTTATACTGATTCTCTCCATCCAGCTGCGAATCCTTCCTTCCGGCGGCATGTACAGTACGCCGCCGCCTACAGAGCCCTTGCCCCGCTTCTTCGACCTTGTCTCACATGCTCTGCTGCCGGTGATTACCCTGGTTCTCGTCAGCTTTGGGCCGTCGATCTACTCGATTCGCACCATCACGCTCAATATCGCCCAGGAGGACCACGTCAAGATCGCCCGCGCCAAGGGGCTGCCCGAGAGCCGGGTTCGCCTCCGCCACATTCTGCGCGTGGCCGCCCCGCCGATCGTCACCGGCCTCATGTTCGGCCTGGCCGGATCAGTGTCAGGCTCGATTCTGGTGGAGACCGTCTTTAACTGGCAGGGCATGGGCCGTCTCTACTACGAAGCCCTTGCCGGCACACCGGACGAAAACGTCATCGTTGCCCTTACCTTCATCTTCACTCTGATGTATGTCGTGATCCGTATCGTACTGGAAGTGCTCTACGTATTTCTCGATCCTCGTGTGAGGTATACAGACTGATGCCGAACGGCAGCTTTGCAGGCGGGACGTCCCTTGGGCCCCGAACGAAGACCGGCGCGCGGAGGAAAACGCCGTGAACAGGGCCGACGCCTTGCGTGAGCTTCTGCGCAGCGGGCCGGGCTTCGGCGGCGTCAGCCTGTT
>JAPPKT010000099.1 GCA_028819675.1 Caldilineaceae bacterium
TCTCCTACAACATGCCTCGCCGAACCTGGTGTCTACATTGGTGACAGTGCCAAATAGAAGGTGCTTAGCCAGACCCCGTCCCGCCAGTCCCATCACTTCCCCCCGGGGACCCGTCTTGTGCCAGCCCTGCCCCCCCAAATCAACGGACCTCCCGGTAAGGCCAGGCTTGGCGGCTGCCCTCCGTCTCTGCAACAGCCGGCAAACTATCCCAGCCACAGCTGGCATGAATTCCCAGACAATTCCCACCCCAATTCTGGATTGCCCCCACCCGGCCCGTAGCTTCTTGTCGGCATCTCTGTTGGCCTCCTTGCCGCCAAAGAAACTCTCGTCAACCTCGACCTCGCCACCCATGTCGAAAGCCCTGCGCAACCGCTTCAGCAGGAACCTGGCTGGTTTCTGAGTGATTCCCGGTTATTGCGCCAGCTTCAGACTGCTGACACGCTTACGGGCCGTGTGCAGCAAATACATGGCGTACAGCCACTTGTTCAAGTTGATGTGGGACCGTTCAAAGGTAGTTCCGGTTCTGACCGTGAACTACCCGCGGCATCCCCTTCTGGTTGCACTGATGGTACGGGGAGTCCCGCATTTTGGTGGTGTGGCCGCTCCCACAATGCGGGCACTCTATCTTACCGTCCGCCTGCCGCATTGTCTCAGTGGCGTCTATTGTGGCCTGTTAGTCCTTGAACTGTTCAAAGAACGCAAAAGTGCTGGTCGTCACGTCACCCACAGATTCACGCCTTGTCGCACCGGGCTTTCTGCATTACGACAACATCCTTATACACCAGCGGTCTGCTGTGTCAAGTACATCATTTTCCAGGTTTCTGCGGGGCAGAGAGGAGGAAGACCTGCGGTAGGAGAAAAGGAGAGAAGAGAAAGAGGGGACCTCGCGGAGGAGTCCGGGCCTGCAACCAAAACGGGCCAGCGCGCCCGCTACTGCTCATGAATCAGCACCAGCGTGCCCGGGTTGATGTCCGTGCTGAACATCCAGCCGTCATCTTCATCGCTGTACATGAAGGGGGACGCCCAGTCAAAGAGCCACTCGGCATCATCTTCGGTTAAATTGATGCAACCCCGGCTCATGGGCCTGCCGAAGTTGCTGTGCCAGTACGTGCCGTGAAAGGCGTAGTCTTCGAAAAAGTACTGCACATGCTTGACCTCTTCCACATGGTAGGCCGTGCCGGTGGCGCGGTTGCCGCCCCGCATGTCCTGCATCGTGATCTTTACCCAGATGCGGTATGTCCCCGTGACCGTGGGCGAGT
This sequence comes from Caldilineaceae bacterium, assembly GCA_028819675.1. The sequence goes on from JAPPKT010000099.1 coordinate 1,260, forward strand.
CGCCCACGCCGGATGAGATAACAAACACCTTGACCGGTCTGACACCATCATAGGCAATCGCAATCTGTTCATTCAGTTCGACCTCAATCCAGCGTTCGGTGAGAGTCGGGTAAAGGGCCTGGTCGAGCCTCTGACTCATGCCTTCCAGGAGTTCGAGCCCGTTTTCTGATGGAATGCGCAGGACCCGGCCGGGCTCAAGAACGCTTCCGTTCTCCAGGTCATTCAACCTGGCCAGCGCGCCGGGATTGACTTCGTGCAACTCAGCGATGTCAGTCAGGGACTCGCCTGCCTGTACAGTATGTAAAGCGAGGCGCGTCCGCCCCGGTTGCATCGCCGGTATGGGTGTCGCCGGCCGCAGGCCTGTTACCGGATCAACAGGTTGAGCAGCGGGTGCCAGCGCACGCGGCACCAGCAGTTCCTGACCCAGGCTGAGCCACTCCTCCGACGTGAATCCATTGATCGACATGAGCCTGGTCAGGCTGATTCCATGCTTTCCGGCCAGTCGGAACAGCGTGTCGCCTGGTTGGACCGTGTAGAGCTGATACTCCTCTTCACTCTGCGATGCCGGGTCCGCAGTTTCCTCGCCGCCGATCAGAAGCAGCTGCCCGTACCGGACATAGTTGACGTCCTCTAGGCCGTTGAGCTCCTGCAGGGCTTCAACAGTTGTTCCATACTGTTTAGCGATCTCGCTCAACGTTTCACCCGGTTGGACGATGTGCTCTTCAGTGGCGGAAGCGCTGCCGGCAGTTGAAATGACAGCGACCACGGCCAGCACGAGAGCCACTGTCCCGCGGGCTAACGAATTCATATGCCGTCTCATGAAGATGTCCCCAATAGATTGGGCCCGTAGACCTCTGTCAGAACAGCGCTCTGAGGGGGCAGAACGCTTCTCACCGGCGGGCCCTGCAGCTGCGCAGAGAAAACCCGATTCGCCTCTGGTGTTCTTCGCATCCCTTCACAGATCGATCGGTCTTGTATTTCACAACATACAGAACACGGCTAAACTGTTCCCATAAGTTTATCAACTCACCCTACGCCCCCTGAAATGCAGCGAAGAATCGCAGATCAGCGCTTTGGACCGTCTCGGATCACCTGCTTCTTTGGCATCCTGGTGAATAAAATCGGCCGGTCTGCGTCTCCAATTGACACGCTGGATTCCCCTCTCTTTTCTGGGCCATTACAGCAGAGAAACGCCCCAAATCCACTGTCCCTTTCCGTGGTTCCGGTGGCCGCCGCTGCCCCCCGTCCCCAGCCCGGCCGGCACCCCATGCATGCCGGCAAATGCCTCCCTGAACGGGCCCTCTCCCCCTTCCCGGCCCAACGTGCGATATTCCTACATTTCATGTATAATTCGCATCCGGGTGCTCGTTCCTGCACAGATCACCGCCCCCTGTGACCGCGCCGTAACTGAATCGAGCCTACCCTGTAAGACCGCACACGAACTTCTCTTGCCCAGGCAAGCCTGTAGCGAAACATCTCGCCGGCAACGACGCGGCCCCCTGCGCCCGTCTTCGGCCCATTTCTCGCAGTCCTTCGCATGTCAGCGCCCAGTCCGGTCGTGCTCGAGAAAGGAGACCTCCCATGAGTGTGCAGGCCGTCCCCAGAAACTACAGCCTCTCCGGCGGCCACCAGGACGCCGTCGAACTCGACGATGACCGCATCGTCGAACGTATGCAAGAAACCTGGTGGAAGCCCAGGCTCTCCCGCCTGCAGATGAGGGAGATCATGCAGCGCCGCGACGGCCCAGCCCTTCGGCACTACGGCCTCTGGTTCTTCCTCCTCGCCGTCAGCGCCTATCTCGCCGTCATCTCCTGGGGAACCTGGTGGGCAATCCCGGCTTTCCTCATTTACGGCACCATCTACTCCTCCTCCGACGCCAGCTGGCACGAATGCGGCCACGGCACGCCCTTCCGCACCCACTGGCTCAACGAACTCCTCTATCACGTCAGCTCCTTCATGACCTTCCGCGAAGCCTACATGTGGCGCTGGAGCCACTCCCGCCACCATACCCACACCTACATCGTCGGCCGCGACCCCGAAATCCAGGTCCAGCGCCCCGCCGACCTGCTCAAAATCGCCATGGACTTCTTCTATATTCGCAGTGGGCCCCCCGAAGTCTGGCGCGTCTTCCGCAACGCCCTGGGCCGCCCCAACGCCGACGTTCTCGACTTCATGCCCGAACGTGAACTGCCCAAAATGTACTGGTCCTCCCGCATCTATTTCGCCATCATCGCCGCCTTCGCAATCTGGGCCATCGCCATCGGCAGCTTCCTTCCCATGATGTTCGTGCTCCTGCCCCGCTTCTACGGCGGCTGGCTCCACCAGCTTCTCGGCCTCACCCAGCACGCCGGCCTCGGCGAGGACACCTACGACCACCGCGAAAACACCCGCACCGTCTTCGTCAACCCCGTTTTCGCCTACCTCTACATGAACATGCAGTACCACATCGAGCATCACTCCATGCCGATGACCCCCTTCCACGCCCTGCCCAAACTGCATGAAGCCGTCAAGGATCAAATGCCCCCGCCCTACAAGGGCCTCTGGGAGTGCTACCGCGAAATGATCCCCGCCCTCATCAAACAGGCCACCGGAGATCCCGACTATCAGATAATGCGGCCAATCCCTCAGGACCCTGAAACCGATGCCGCAGAGACTCTCGCCGCTGCCGCCTCCGCCGGCGAATGGGTCGAAGTCTGCCCCGTCGAAAACCTCGACGAAGAAGATGTAATTCGCTTTGACCACGGCAGCCGCACGCTCGCCGTCTACCGCCTCAAAGGCGACAGATTCTACGCCACCGACGGCCTTTGCACCCACGAATACGCCTATCTCGCCGACGGCCTCGTCATCGACGAAGTCGTCGAGTGCCCGCTCCATAACGGACGCTTCGACATCACCACCGGCCGCGCCCTGCGCGCCCCCGCCTGCGACCACCTCGAGACCTATCCCGTCGAACGCCGCGGAAACTCGATCTTCGTCCGCGTCGCTTGACTCGACTTGATTCGCATTGGCTCCCCGTTAGGACGGTTTTCGCCAGGAGTTCTGCCATGAGCGTGCAGGCGATTCGCAGAGACTACAGCCTCTCCGGCGGCAACCGCGACGCCGTCGAACTCGATGGCGACCGCATCCAGGGCCGCCTCGAAGAGCAGTGGTGGAAACCCAGGCTGACCCGCCGGCAGATGCGCGAAATCATGCAGCGCCGCGACGGACCCGGGCTCTGGCACTTCGGCCTCTGGTTCCTGCTCCTCGGCGTCAGCGCCTACCTGGCCTTCATCTCCTGGGGCACATGGTGGGCCGTCCCCGCCTTTTTCGTCTACGGCACCATCTACACCTCCGCCGACTCCCGCTGGCACGAGAGCGGCCACGGCACACCCTTCCGCACACGCTGGCTCAACGAGTTTGTCTACGCCGTCGCCTCCTTCCTCGGCATCCGCGAGG
>JAPPKT010000360.1 GCA_028819675.1 Caldilineaceae bacterium
TTTTGGGGGGGGGGGGCCTTTTGGGCCCCCCCTTTGGGGGGGGGCCCCCCCCCCCGCAACGCCCCCTCTACTATAACACGCCTCATCGACCTGGTGTCGACATTGGTGACAGGTGCCTAATCGAAGGTGTCCCGCCAGACCACGTCCCGCCAGTCCCATCAGCTCCCCGCAGGCGCCGGCCATGTGCCTGACCTCGCACCCTCCCCAACTGACGGACGCCGCCGTACTGCCAGGCCTGGCACACGCACTGCGTCTCGTCCAAATACGGTAAACAACGCCAGCCACCGCTGGCACTGATTCCCCGCCAGATTGTTCCCACCCCAAATCTGGGATGCACCCCTTTGGATGCTCGATTCCTTTCCCGCAACCACCCCGTATGGTAGAATCTCTTGAAGTTCATCCGTTCGACAGCGACTCTCTGCCAGACTCGTTCCGTCACAAGGGAAGACGGGCGGCACACTCGCCGCCGTTCCTCCGGGTCTTACTCGCTCAGGAATCTCCCAATGGGTAATGGCGATAAACAGACTGCACTGACCAGACTTAGTCTGGGAAAACAGATCTCCTCCCGCCAAAAGCTGCATCTCACTGGCTGCGCCGTCCTTCTGGCCGCCGCTGTGATCTTCTCCGTGGGCTCCGCTTTGGGCTTTGCGATCGGCCGCATGAGCAACGCCGACGATACCGCCGGCTCTACCGTGATCGCAGCCGAGACCGACCGCGCCCTCTCCCCCAACGACCTGGACATCTTCTGGGAAGCGATGGAGTTGGTCGAAGAGGACTTCTACGGAGAGCTGCCCGCGCCAAACGAACGCAGTTACGGCGCCATCCGCGGCGTGCTCGAAACGCTTGACGACAAGAACACCGGCTTTCTGACCCCCGATGAAGCCACCAGCTTCATGGAAAGCATCGAGGGCAGCTTCGAAGGCATCGGCGCTATGGTCGAATGGGCCGAAGACGAGGGCGCAGTTCGCATCATCGAACCCTTTGAGGATCAACCCGCTTGGAACGCCGGCATTCGCCCCGGCGATCTGATCATCGCCATCAACGGCCAGGATGTGGCCGAACTGACCGGCCTGAACGAAGCCATCAACAGGATTAAGGGGCCAAAAGGGACCGAAGTCCACTTGACCGTTCGCCGCGAAGGATTGGATGAACCTCTGGAGTTTCCCGTTACCCGCGCTCTGATCGATGTCCCAGTTGTCGAGAGCGAAATCTACGGGGACAATGACGAATACGCCTATGTCGCCCTCAAACGGTTTTCCGTTGATGCCAGCAAGAAGCTGCGCGACGAGCTTGAGAACCTGCTGACCGACGACACGCAGGGCCTGATCTTCGATCTTCGCAGCAATCCCGGCGGCCTCCTGCGCGAGGCCATCCGCGTGACCAGCATCTTCCTCGAAGACGAGCGCGTGCTCATTGAGCGCTTCAGCGACGGCACCGAAGAAATCTACAACACCGAAGGCAGTGCCCTCGTTCCCGATGACCTGCCCATGATCGTGCTCGTCAACGGTGGCAGTGCCAGCGCCAGTGAAATCGTCGCCGGCGCCCTCCAGGACGTTGAGCGCGCCCGCCTGCTCGGTGTGACGACCTTTGGAAAAGGCAGCGTCCAACTGCCCCACACCCTCAGCGACGATAGCCTGCTGCGCGTGACCATCGCCCTCTGGTACACACCGTCCGATCGATCTATCGACGACACCGGGTTGGAGCCCGACATCGTCGTCGAACGGAGCATCGAGCAGAGAGAAAACGAGGAAGACCCGCAACTCGATCGCGCCCTCGAGTTACTCAGAACCGGGGAATAACGAGGCGCTCCCAATGACCACGAATACAGACATTGGCTAAGAAAAAGCAGCAGACAAAGACAGCGCCGACCGGGCCGCGCACCGTCGCCACAAATCGCAAAGCCCGTCACGACTACTTCATCGAGGAAACCTTCGAAGCCGGTATCGCTCTTACCGGCACCGAAATCAAGTCCGTACGCGCCGGCTCAGTGAACCTGCGTGAAGGTTTCGTTCTCGTCCGCAACGGCGAGGCCTGGCTCATGGGCGTCCACATCGCCCAGTACCGGCACGGCAATCGCTCCAACCACGAGGAAACACGCTCCCGCAAGCTGCTCCTGCACCGGCGCCAGATCGATCACATCCACGCGCGCGCCACCCAGCGCAATTGGACCATCGTCCCCCTGCGCATGTACATAAACGACGCCGGCCTCGCCAAAGTCCAGATCGCCCTCGTACGCGGCAAACGGCAGTACGACAAACGCCAGTCCATCGCCCGGCGCGACGCCGAACGCGACGTCAATCGCGCCTTGAAACAGCGTTACACCGGCGGCAACGGCCGGGCCTAGCCGGTCACGTAACAGTTGCCCGGCAAACGGCCCGCACCACAACGCTCTCGGCCGCCACAATCCAGTCGCCCCAACCACAATGAACGCCGACCCGACGCCCGAAGACCGGCTGGACCAGGCGCTGGCCTCCATCCTGACCGCCCGAAAATACCGCTCCATCCACCCCGGCCTGGTACGCGACATCGCCGCCGCCGAACTCGCCAAGGGCCGTTCCATCAAAGAGGCCGTCAAAGCCGCCAAAAGCCAGCTCCATCAGAGCGCCGCCGCCTACATCCGCCGCAACCTCGATTACGACGACGCCCTCCGCCAGCTGCAAACGGCCGTCAACAGCGCCAAACGAACCTCCGAAGGTGACCTGTCCGCCGACCCATCCGTGCGTAAGCTCCTGCGCCGCCTCATGTCCGCCCACGCCTCAACCCACGAGAGACTCCCCATTCTCGACACCCTCTATCCGCAGCTCTTCCAACAGCTTCCGCCCGTCACATCCGTCCTCGATATCGCCTGCGGACTGCACCCGCTGTCCCGCCCCTGGATGCCCCTCCCTAACGATGTGACCTACTTCTCCTACGACATCTATTCCGACCAGATCGACTTCCTCAATCGCTTCTTCACAATCATGGGCTTCGCCGGCGCCGCCGTACAACACAATGCCCTCGACGACAAGAACACACCGCCCGCAGACCTCGCCTTCCTCCTCAAAACACTGCCCTGCCTCGAAAAGATCCAAAGCGGCGCATCCGAACGCCTCCTCCACCAGATCGACGCCCCAATCCTCATCGTCTCCTTCCCCAACCACACCCTCGCCGGCCGCAAACATGGCATGGCCCAACACTACACCGCCAACTTCCTTTCCCAGATCAAAAAAGCCGGCTGGCAAGCCGACTCCCTCACCTACCCCTCCGAACTCATCTACATCGTCCAAAAAAACTGACCGCCTCCCTTCGTGCCCTTTTCTTGATAGTCCGGGTCTTGCCCTCGCCTTTCTCAGTTCAGCCAAACCTCAAAGGACTGGTAAGACTGGTGTTCACTAAAAACTAGAAACTGAAAACTAAAAACTCAATACTAAAAACTAGAAACTGAAAACCAAAAACTCAATACTAAAAACTAAAAACTCAAAACTAAAAACTGATTCTCCAATACAAATACCGCTGCGTCGCCGACGTGATCACAAACCCAACCTTCTGCAACACCCGCATCGACGCCACATTCATATTCGCCGTCTCCGCAATCACCGCCTCCACACCTTCCTCATCCAGCGCCCACCGCACCATCTCCCCGACCGCCTCCGTCGCCAACCCGCGGTTGTGGTAATTCGGATCGAATCCGTAACCAATCTCCACCGCGTTATCGCGGTCCGGCGGACCCTTGAACGCCAGGCTGCCTACAATGCGACGCTCCTCCTTCAACACCGCCGCCCACTGACAATGCCAGCGCGCATGGTACGGCCTGCGCCGCATGTGACTGATCGCCCGCGAAACGATCGGCCGCAGCTCGTCCTCCAGCCGCTGCCCGCTCGCCGCCAGGCCCAGCGCCTGCTCCAGCCGCGCAAAACTGTCCCGCTGCCAGCGCATCTGCTGCACCGTCAGTGCCATCAGCGTCAGTCTTGGCGTTTCCAGGCGTATCATCGTTGAATCGTCTGAACCGGACCTGAACCCAGTACCAATTGTGGTCAAACTGCTGTTGCCTGGACGTCCTGGCGTCCGCCTCTGCTGCCCCTCATGCAGTACCCTGAACAACCGGCCGACTAGATTTCGGACCATGACCGCGCCTGTAGACAAGTAGCGTACGTTTGAACTCGATTACAACCACCCCGTCCTGATTGAACCCAACAGTCCGCACCGTGACAATCCCCTGATGCGGGCGGCTCTTCGAAGCCCGCAGATGCAACACCTCGCTCTGAGCGTAAATCGTGTCGCCCTCAAACACCGGCGCCGGCAGCCGCACCTCGTCCCAGCCCAGATTGACCGCATTCTGCGAAATATCCGCCACCGACAGCCCGGTCACCAGCGCCAGCGTAAACGTCGAATCCACCAGCGGCCGCCCCCACTCCGTCTGGCTTGCATAATGGGCATCGAAATGGATCGGATTCGGGTTCACCGTCAGCAGCGTAAACCACACATTGTCCGCCGCCAGCACAGTGCGCCCCAGCCTATGCTCAAAAACATCCCCCACACTGAAATCCTCAAAAAATCGCCCCTCGCCCATCCCCAATCTCCTCGCAAATTCCTACAAGACTACGCTCTCCTCCGTACCACCTACTGACCACTGACCACTGACCACTAACTACTGACTACTGACTACTAACTACTGCAGTTGTGCGGTCGGGCCTAGTCGGCC
>JAPPKT010000540.1 GCA_028819675.1 Caldilineaceae bacterium
TGCAACTTTGGACCTCGGCTGATTGAAAGTTTTCACCTCCCCATCTGCTGTCCAACTCCAAAAAAAGTCGGCAGATTGATCTGGATTGCCGACTAAAATTGACAAGGAAACTGCGGCCCTGTAAGATGCCGGCATCTGCCATCACGGGAACAACAGGACCGCGACACAATGACCGCCGAACTAAACGAAGAGCTCCTTCGCCAAGCCGGTATCGGCGCCTTTTTCCGTCCGAGCCAACTGGCGTCGCTGGGGATCCCCTATCACAGGCTGCGACAGCTTGAGGCAGATGAAGCTGTCGAGCGCGTCGGTTGGGGTCTCTACCGGCTTGCCGGCGCCGAGCCCACGGAACGCTATTCGATAGCCTCCGTCTGCGCCCGCGTTCCCAACGCGATTGTTTGTCTCCTCTCGGCGCTCCAGGTACATGGGATCGGCACACAACTCCCGCACCAGGTCTGGATCGCCATTCCGCATAAGGCAAAACCACCTGTGCTGACCGATGTTGGCGTTCGTCTGCTCCGGTTCAGCGGCGCCGCCTGGACCTATGGTATCCAGGAGACAAAATTCGAGGGTGTACCCGCTCGCATCACGTCGCCCGCCCGCACTGTGGTAGACTGTTTCCGGTTTGAGCGCCTTGTCGGCAGGCAGGCCGCGCTGGAAGCCCTGCGCGAGGCGCTACGGGACCGGAAAGTCACCACTGCTGCGCTGGCTCGCACGCTTGAGGTGCTGCCCTCGCGTCGCCTCAGAACTATTCTGGAGGCTGGCGTGCTATGACGGCCAACGTTGCCGCCTCAATCAGGGCGCGCCTCCTCAACAAGGCAAGAAACATTGGAAGTGAGTTCGAACTGTTTCTCGTCCGCTACGCCTGTGAGCGGTTTCTCTACCGGTTGGGAGAATCCGTGGAGCGGGAGCGGTGCATCTTGAAGGGGGCAACCCTATTGGCTCTCTGGATGGAGGAGCCATACCGAGCTACACGTGACATAGACCTCCTGGCCCTTGGAGAGAGCGATGCAGAGACTGTTCGAGAGTTGGTTGCAACGATCTGCAGCGTACCATGTCCTGATGACGGGCTGATCTTCGAGCTTGAGACCCTGCAGGTATTTCCCATTCGTGATAATCAACTGTACGGCGGCCAGCGGGCCAATCTACGCGCTCTTCTGGGCTCGGCTCGTATTTCTCTACAGGTCGACTTCGGTTTTGGCGACGTAGTCACGCCTGGACCGGTAGAGGCTCGGTTGCCTACCCTCATTGACGGTGTTCCCGCCCCAGTTCTTTATGCATATCCGCAGGTGACCACTATCGCCGAGAAGTTTGAAACGATGGTGCAATTGGGGGTTGTAAACAGCCGGATGAAAGATTTCTACGACATATGGGCTCTGTCCGAAACCTTCGCTTTTGATGGGGCCGAGTTGCAACAGGCGGTCACCCGTTGCTTTGAGCGTCGCGGAACCCAACTTTCCGCCGAAACCCCCGATGTGTTTGCGATGGAGTTTTACACGAACGCAGCCCGGCGTGACCTGTGGCAAGCGTATGGCCGTCAGGGCGAACTGTTCAAAACTCCTCCTAATGATTTCGAAGAAGTCGGCAGGCGGCTGCAGTACTTTCTGGAACCTGTGTACGTCAGCATCCTGGCGGGCGACACATTTGCGTTGCACTGGCCCGCGGCTGGGCCGTGGCGGCCTTACACGAGAAAGGAGCAAGAGGAAGGCGATTGACGGTCGAGAGAGGGGGTTGGGGGGTCTGATTGTAAGTCGGACAATTGGCTGGTAGCGACCTTCCCGGTGCGGGCTTGGCGTGCCTGCCCTTGAGACCAATAACCCTCACCCACCCACACGCCCACAATAATCCAACTGATGCGCGACATACACCAACTCCCCGCATGCCAACTGCCCCCGGCGCAAGGCCAACCACTCCCCGAACTCGCCGCCGTCCAATTCCGGATACCCGCGTAGCGTCGATTCCACAAAGTGCAGGATACAACCCAAAAAATAGGCCTCACCAGCCGGATAACCCCCGCCCACCGCATGCACGACCCAGTCAGAGCTGCCGGCCGCCAGCACCTCCACCCCGCACGCCTGCAACGCGTGGAACAGCCTGCGACCGGTGCGGCTGTCACCCGAAGGCTGCCCGTCCGTGATGCGCGTGTCCATCGAGCGGTGATAGAGCGCCTCGATCCGGCCATCCAACTCCGGGTCGACTTCCGGCAAAAAGAGCGTTGCCCCGTCGAAATTGATGCTGAAATAGAACAGACCGTTGGGTCGCACCATCAGCAACAAAACGGGCAGCGCCGTAGGCAGGTGGAGCAGATCCAACAGCGCGTGGGCGATGATCAGATCGAAGCGCTGCCGGTTTTCCCGCCGCGCCGCGAACTCATACAGATTGGCCGTTTCCAACCGCACCCGCAGCCTCTCTTCCCCGCCGGATGTCAGATGCGCCAGCCGCCGCCGCGCAACCTCGATATTGCCCTCCTCGCTATCGATCGCAGTGTAACTGACGTCAAAGCCTGAGCGAGTGAACAGCCCCCACTCCACACACCGTTCCACCATCGTACCGATCCCCGCGCCCACCTCCAGCACGCGCAACGGGCGGTCCCGCGGCACTTCGCCAGCCACTGCATCCGCCAGCGTCTGCCAGACATGCCGGTTGAGCGCGCGGTCATCTACAGTCCGCTTGGAGGCCAGGTAGCGGGTGAAATCAAAAGCGTCTGTCATTTCAGGTTCCGGTGGTCACTGAACACAAGTTGCCAGATACGCCCGGATCGCCGCCGCCGAGTCCGCCCAGCGCGGATGGGAAGCATAGCGCCGCCGGGCCTTCCGGCCCAGGTCGGCCAATCGCGCTCTATCTCCGGCCAGGGCAGACACATGCGCGGCGATACCGTCCGCGTCCGCCGGCTCCACCAGAAAACCGTTGACGCCGGAAGCAACGATTTCACCGGCGCCGCCGTGAACGCTGGCCAGCACCGGCAGCCCGAAGGCCATCGCCTCCAGGTATACAATCCCAAACCCCTCGTACGACAGCACCGCCAGCAGGTGCGCGGCGCGATACCGTTGCGTCAACGCCTCGTCCGATACGCGCCCGTGCAGGCGGATGTTGCCCTCCAACCCGGCCGCGCCGATCTGCCTGCGCACCGCAGCCGCGTACGCGTTGTCGACCGCCTCATCACCGACAACGTCCAGCACCCAGTCGGCCCTTGGCAGACGGGACAGCGCAGCGATCAAATGGTGAAACCCCTTGCGCGCGATCAGGTTGCCCACAAAAAGGATACGCAGCGGACCAGCATCGCTCTCTCTGGCGCCAATCAGCTCTTCCACCGCGCCCTCGTCCGGCACCGCCAGATGGTCCGCGGCCGGGTACGCGACCACGCCGCCCAGCGGCGCTAGGTTTCCTCTCTCTCCTCTCTCCTCTTCACTCTCTCCTCGCAGTTCCCCCACCGCCTGTCGGGTCGTCCGGCTGTTGAAGATAAAGCCGTCCACAGTCCGCAGATAGGACCGCTCCACCGCGCGGTACAGCGGCAGCAGCCGGCGCGGGTGCTGCTCACTGCTGCGCAGGTGGTGCACGATGCTGATCAACGGATAGCGGGATCCATGCCGCTGCAGCCGCCGGTTCACCAGCGCCAGCGACGGATGGTTCAACTCGTCCTGCAACAGAATATCCACGGGGAGGTCGCGCAGACGCCGGTACAGGCGCAACGAGAGGTTGTCGGCCAGATGCACCGGATAGCTGCGCCAGGGGAGCGACACAATCTCGACCGAATCGCCGGCCTCGCGTAGGTACTCGACCAGCTTACGGTCGTAAAGATAACCGCCCGAGAGCGTGTCCAGAGAGCCGTAAATGAGCAGGCCGATGCGCATAAACTGCGGGGCCAGCGGTCAGCGGCCGGAAATGCGCTCCACCCGGTATGAGGCCCAGGCGATTTCGTTTTCCCAGATGTGGGCGGTGACCGCGCTGATATTGTCCGCGTTCAACCCGTCGGAAAAGCTGTTGCCGACAATGCGGCAGAAATGCTCGATACTCGGATTGAGGCCGTCGAATTCCGGCAGGTCATTCAGCGTCTTGTCGCGATAGCGGCCCACCAGCCCTTCCAGCAGTTCCCCTACATGGTCGATATCCACCAGGTAGCCGTGTTCATTCAACTCTGCACCCTCCAGCTGGAACTCCAGCCGGTAGTGATGCGAGTGCCTCTGGTTTTCCGGCCCCCAATCGCCGCCGATGAGGAAATGCTGGGCGACAAAATCCCGCTGTACTGCCAATCTATACATCGAATCCATCCCTCCGTATGAGGTCTTAATTTATTGCAGTCAGTCTTCAAAAGCGCGGCCCCCACCGCAACTAAAAACTGGAAACTAACCACTAAAAACTGTAGTCCAGAATGACCTGCAACGTCTGCTCCGGACAGCTGTCAATGAGCCTGTAAGCGTCAGCCGCCTGCTCCAGCGGGAACCGGTGCGAAATCAGTTCCTCTGCCGGCAGCTTCGCCAGAAGCTGCCACGCGCTCTCCATGCGGCGGGCCTTCGTCCAGCGGCCCCGCAACTGGGGCGCAACTGTACTTACCTGGCTGCTGATCAGCCGGACGCGGTTGCGGTGAAAGGATCCCCCCATTTGCAGCGTCGCCGGCTTGGTCCCATACCAGGAGCCGACCACGATGCGGCTGTCGAATCCGGCCGCCGAGACCGCCGCGT
>JAPPKT010000261.1 GCA_028819675.1 Caldilineaceae bacterium
CTACAGCCATCCGCATTGGGAGGACATCTACGCGGCGGCTCTCAGAAAACGGACCGGGGACGAGGACGGCGTCGCCAAGACACGATTGCGGCGCGGCGATCTGCCGGTCAGAGTCCAGCGGCGGCAGGATAAAGTCCGCTCAGCGTGGACGCGCGTGGTGCGCTATCTGCGTGCAATCGACCCATACCGGCACCCGATCACGATTCATCCCGGAACAGGAGGCATCTGGTCGTACGATCATGTTGACGATCCGGGGGTCATCGATATAGACATCACCCAGTGCGGTCTGCATGACATACTGACTTTCCCACAGGTTCTGGAGGAGGTCAGCAGCCAGGTGCCGAGAAGACCGCGCATGCCGCGTTTTGTTGGGGAATCCTGTTACGAGGGCGAGGGCGGTTGGAACTGGGAAAATGTGCAGCGGCTGATGTTTTGGGGGAGCGTGTTAAGCGGTGCGTCCGGCCACACGTATGGTGCGAGTGGTATCTGGCAGGTAAATACACGCGAGGCGCCCTATGGGCCGAGCCCGCGCATATACGGCGAGTCGTTCGATGAGGACCCTTGGGATGAGGCGATGCATTTCGCGGGTTCGCGGCAGGTGGGTCTTGGCCGCCGCCTGCTGGAGCGCTTTCGCTGGTGGCAGTTTGAGCCTGCCCCGCACTGGATCGCTAGGCGGGGGGAACACCACTTCAAGCCGCTGCAGGACTACATCAGGCCATTCGCGGCCGGAATTGCGGGAGAGGTGCGGGTGATATTCATTCCAATGCGCTACCTGATCACTGTCGAAGAGATCGAGGCAGACACTGCCTATCGCGCCTACTATTTCGATCCCAGACAGGGGCGAGAGTATGATATCGGAGCCGTAACTCCCGACGAGGAGGGCGCGTGGCGGCCGCCCAAACCGCCGATTATTCAGGATTGGGTTCTTATTCTGGAACGCGATAATTCGACTGCACGCGCAGAAACGGTTCATTAACCGTCATACCACGCCACTGACCAGCACTCGCTATCCACTGCGCCAGGGAGAAACAGTCATGCTCTACGCCATTCAGAATTGCGCCGCCGAATGGGCGTACAGTTCGGGCAAGGCATACAGCGACCCGTTCAACGATGTCGAGCTGGATGTGCTGATCACGCGACCGGACGGCACAGAGCAGATCGTACCCGCCTTCTGGGCCGGCGACCAGACGTGGCGTGTGCGCTACAGTTCCACACAGACAGGCACACACCCGTACCGCACGGTTTGCTCGGACACAGGCAACAGCAGTTTGCACGGCCAGACGGGGGCGCTGGAAGTGACGCCCTATGAGGGCAGCAACCCTTTGCTCAAGCACGGGCCGTTACGGGTCGCCGGCAGCGGCCGGACGTTTGAGCACGTGGACGGGACACCGTTTTTCTGGCTGGCCGACACGTGGTGGATGGGATTGTGCAAACGCCTGCGCTGGCCGGAAGATGTGCAGGAGCTGGCGGCTGACCGCGCGGCCAAGGGATTCAGTGTGATCCAGATCATCGCAGGACTGTATCCCGATATGGAGCCGTTTGACGAACGAGGCGCGAACGAAGCCGGTTTCCCCTGGGACCGCGAGTTCACGCGTATCAATCCGGCCTATTTCGACCACGCCGACCTGCGCATCGCCCACCTGGTACGCGCGGGGCTGCTCCCCTGTATCGTCGGCCTATGGGGTTTCTTCATCGACTTCGCGGGGCCGGAGGTGGTCAAGAAGCACTGGCGCTACCTGATCGCACGTTACGGCGCGTACCCGGTCGTCTGGTGCACGGCGGGCGAGGCGCTGATGCCCTACTATCTTGCGGAGGATACCGCCGAATTTCAGCAGTGGCGCACCGAGGTCCAACTGGTGACGACAGCGGATATGACCTGGCTGCCTGCTGAGAAGCGCGCCATCTGGGCGGAGATCATGCGTATGGTGAAAGCGACCGATCCCTATGGGCATCCGCAGACGATTCATCCCAACGGCTTCGCGCATTTGACGGTGGATGACCCTTCGCTGGTGGAGATCAATATGCTGCATCCGGCGCATCTCGGCTACCAGACAATGACCGACATGGCGCATCTCGTCGTGAGCGCTGTGGAGGAGGGGCCGCGAATTCCGGTGCTGGTGGCTGAGGTCAACTATGAGGGTGAGATGGAGATGAGCCATCCGGATACGCAGCGTTTTTTCTTCTGGACTGCGGTTCTTTCCGGCGCGGGCGGCCACACGTACGGGGCGATGGGTATTTGGCAGATGAACACGCCCGAAAAGCCCTATGGCCCATCGCCGCACGGAGCCTCCTATGGCAACAGGCCGTGGAACGAAGCCGCGCGACTGCCCGGCTCGACCCACGTCGGCAACTCCAAGCGCCTGCTGGAGCGCTATGCCTGGTGTGAATTCGAGCCGCATCCGGAATGGGTGGAGCCTCACAACACGGTCGAGAACCGTTTCATGCCTTATGCGGCGGGCATCCCCGGCAAGGTGCGGATCTTCTATCTGCCCGGCCCGTCGATCCGCTACGTCAACCGCGGGGAGGTAACGATCACCGGCTTGGAGACGGGTGTTGTGTATCGCGGCTTCTATTATGATGTACAATCTGGTCAGGAACATGAATCAGTACCGCTCAGGGGGGACGCGCAGGGGAACTGCACGATGCCGAAAGCGCCGATCCTCTGGGACTGGGTTTTTGTCATGGAGAGGAATGATGAACAAGACAGTTGAATTTCAGGAACACAATGCTCTGCTCGATGATCGCCAGGCGATGCGCCGACAGATGGCGGCGGACGGCTTTCTGTTCTTTCGCGGCCTGCTGCCCGTAGAAGAGATCACGGCTCTGCGGCGCCAGATCCTGGAGGTCTGCGACAACTACGGCTGGATTGCACCGGGCACAGAGTTGATGGACGGCATCGCCGATCCCTCGGCGGATGGGATGGAGCCATTCTGCGGAGTCGGTGTGCCGCCGGAAGCCTATGGCGACGTCCAGCGACTGGAATCCTTTCACCGCTTCGCGCACAATCCGACGCTGGTCGATATGCTGGGGCAACTTATCGATGAGACTGTGCTGGTGCATGCGCTCAAGATTGCGCGCTTGATGATCCCGGCGAAGGGCAACGCGCCGACGCCGGCGCATCAGGATCACATTTTCATTCAGGGCTCGAAGACTGTTTATACCTGCTGGATTCCGTTGGGGGAATGCCCGCGGGAGTTGGGCGGGCTAAGTGTGCTGCGCGGCTCGCACAAGCTGGGCATTTTGCCGGTGCGGGAGGCAGAGGGGGCAGGGGGCCGCCACGTTATCTTCGCTGACGAGGACGCACCGCAGGAATGGTTCGAGACCGACTTTCAAGTTGGCGACGTGCTGGTATTTCACAGCCTGACCGTCCACAAGTCGATCCCGAACCGGACCGAGAACCAGATTCGGCTGTCGGTGGATTTCCGCTATCAGCCGCCTTCATTGCCGATCGAAGTGAAGTCGATCACGCCCCACTGCAATGTTCTGCCCTGGGAAGACATTTACGCCGGTTGGGAGTCGAAGGATTTGCAGTATTACTGGGAGCAGTATGATCTGGAATTCCTGGAGCATGACGACTCGCTGGTGGCGGTTCAAGAGGCGTGAGCCAGGATATCCGGTAGCCAGTTCCTGGATTTAGGTCATCGCGCGCGGCTTTCGGGTGCGCTTATACTGAGAAAGCCGGACCAAGAATCAATGAGGAACGAGTTCATGCTCAAGGTTTATAGAGAAGAAGACGCCGATCTCGGCGTATTGCGGGGGCGGACGGTCGCTATCGTCGGGTACGGCAACCAGGGACGCGCCCAGGGGCTGAACCTGCGCGACAGCGGTGTGGACGTGATCATCGGGGGGATTTCCGATAACAGTTGGAAACGGGCTGAAGCGGATGGGTTCCCGGTCTACGACATAGGCGAGGCGGCCCGGCGAGCCGACATTCTGTTCATGCTCATCCCGGACGAGGCGCAGCCGGCCGTATACGAGAGCGACATTGCAGGGCATCTGCGGGGCGGAGATACGCTTGTTTTCGCGCACGGTTACAACATCCGCTTCGAGTTGATCTGTCCGCCGGACGATGTAGACGTTATCATGGTTGCGCCGCGCATGATCGGCAAAGTCGTGCGCGATCTGTACGTCGAAGGCAGCGGGGCCGCGGCCTATGTGGGAGTACACCAGGATGCGTCAGGACGGGCTATGCCGACTGCGCTGGCGATTGCCAAGGGGATCGGGGCGACGCGGAATGCGGTGATCGAGCAGTCATTCGAGGAGGAGACCGACCTCGATCTGCTGCTGGAGCAGACTTTCGATCCGGCGATGGGGCAAGTCCTGCTGCACACCTACGAGTTCCTGGTGGAGGCCGGATTTGCGCCGGAGGTGGTCGCGCTGGAACTGTACGCCTCTAGGGAGCTGGCCGAAACGGCAGCCGAGATGGCCGATATCGGATTTTTCAAGCAGATGACGTACCATTCGCAGACCAGCATGTACGGAAATCTGTCCCGGTCGGACTGGATCCTGCCGGGTGCGGCGTTCAAGGAGAAGCTGGGTCAGGCGCTGCGGTCGATTCGGAGCGGCGAGTTTGCCCGCGAATGGGCAGAAGAGGAACGACAGGGCTACCCCGAATTCAACAGGCTGCGTGAGGAAGCGCTTCAGCA